>JACQEV010000144.1 GCA_016200385.1 Candidatus Methylomirabilota bacterium | reverse complement strand
GCTGCCGCATGTGGTGTGCCTACCCGGAGATCAATGACATCGGGATGACCGCCGTCAGGCACCCAGACTCAGGCGAGATCGGGTTTTCGCTTCGGGTCGCGGGCGGACTGTCCACGAATCCGCACCTCGCCGTCCGCCTGAATGCGTTCGTGCACTGGAACCAGGTGTTGCCGGTTGTGAAGGGGATCACCGAGATCTTCCGTGACTCTGACTGCCTCCGCCAAGACCGGGAGAAGGCGCGGCTAAAATTCCTGTTCCTCACTCATCGCTGGACGGCGGAGCGTTTTCAGGAAGAGTTGGAGAGGCGGATCGAGTTTGACCTTCTGTCCGCTGTAGGCGAAGAGCCGCCGGATGACGTGTATCGCGACCACGTGGGCATCCACCCACAAAAGCAGGAAGGGTATTACTACGTCGGCATCGCCGTCATGCGGGGGCGGATGACCGCCGATCAGATGCGAGTCATCGCTGACCTTGCCGACCGCTACGGCAGCGGTGAGGTGCGGGTAACCGTCATGCAGAACCTGCTCATCCTGAACGTTCGTCGCGCACACCTCCAAGCGCTGGCCAAAGAGATCGAGCAAGCGGGAATGCGGCTTCATGCCTCGCCCTTCTGGAGAGGAACCGTCGCATGCACAGGTACGGAATTCTGCAAGTTGGCCTTCACGGAAACCAAGGGGTTTGCCCGATGGCTCGTAGAAGAGCTGGAAGAGCGGATGCCAGGCTTCGAGCAGCACCTCAAACTCCACATCACCGGTTGCCCGAATAGCTGTGGCCAACACTGGATCGCAGACATCGGGATTGAGGGGAAGAAAACCAAGGTGAACGGAAGGATGGAAGACGCGTACTACTTCTGCCTGGGGGGAGCGGTGGGAAAGCATCAGGCCATCGCTCGTCCCATCGGGTATCGCATCCAGGCATCCGAGGTGCCGGATGCCATTCAACGGCTCCTGGAAGCATACCTCGCAGAGCGGTTGGATGGCGAGAACTTCCGCCAGTTTTGCGCTAACCACAGTGATCCCGAGCTGCGGGCGCTCCTGGCAGGGGAGCAGGTCGCCGCTGTCGCCAGAGATCCTTCACCGGGCAGACCACCGCGTGGCGTGGGCTAGTGCCGTTCCAACTTGTTCGGACACATGATGGCGCCGTGCGGAGGCGGAGTGAGTTGCCCACACATCATTCTGTCATGAGGCCAAATACTTGGAACGGCACCAGATCCTGGGGATTGTCCTGGACCTCTCCGGGCTCGCTTAGACCATACCGATGGGACGAAGCGAATGCTGAAGAACCAAGAGTAAGGATATCGACAGCATTAGGTTAGCGGTGGGTCTTAGAGAGCGCTTAAGATTAGGGATCCAACCCACACTATTGTACGGAGGCAGACGACACGATGCTCCCTGACGTTGAGCTGATCACCCTCATAGCGATCACGTTCTTTGCCGCCACAGTTAACGGGGCGCTGGGGTATGGCTTTTCATCCTTGACTGTCCCAGTTGCCCTGCTGTTCTATTCAAATAGGGTTCTGAGTCCGGCTCTGGTGTTGGTCGAACTGGTGGTCAACGGCTACACGTTGCTCGTCAACAGGAGGAGCTTGCCCAAGATATGGAGAAGGGTGCTTCCCATCCTATTCGGCCTCATCCCAGGCGTCCTCGTGGGAAGTTACACGCTCTCTGCGGCCCATCCCGAATGGCTCAGGCTCTTTACCTACGCGATTCTGCTCCCCCTCGTCGTCATTCAAGCCGCTGGCTTGAGAAGGCCAATTCGCTCCGAGCGGGCCATTGGTGTGCCTTTTGGCATTGGCGTCGGTGCGCTCTATTCAGTCACCACCATCTCCGGGCCTCCACTGGCCCTTATGTTCAACAACCAGGGATTCGTCAAGGAGGAGTTTCGAGCCGCACTGGGCCTCATTCGAGTGGTTGAGTCAACCCTCACGGCGTGCGCCTACTACTTCCTGGGGTTGTACAGTGCAGGAAGCACTCACATCCTTTCGTCCATCGTACCCAGCGTTGCGATTGGACTGCCGGTCGGTGCATACATCATCAGACAGTTGGACGCTGAAACCTTCAGGAGAATCTGCATGAGTTTTGATGCCTGGGTTATCGGATTCGGGCTATCGAGGGTCCGGATCGATCGGACGTTACTGGCCAGCCCGACGGCCTATAGCGTCTGGTTGGCGGTCATTCTCCTCGATCTGTATCTCTTGTACCAGTACTTCACGGATCGCTCACGTACCAAAGGAGCCTTGCTGGCGGTTGAAGTGCCTAATGGTCGTCCCAGTGTTCGGTGGCGGGAAAGATCATCCACCCCGAATGATCTACGGCCCTAAAAGGAGACTTGCGATGGCTGACGCCAGAGATACCTGTGAGACTGAGCAACGCCCCCGCATTCCGATTCCGAGCGCGGAAGGGATCGATTCAGGAACGGCAGGGCCTGTTCACAGGCCCTCCTGGGCTAGAGTAGAGGAGATCGATACCTTCGATCAATTTGTCCAGCGGTTCTGGAGAGGGGATATCTCACCTGACGAGTTCAGGCGGTTCCGTCTGCAGAACGGAGTCTATGGTCAGCGCCAGGAAGGCGAGCAGATGATCCGGGTCAAGATCCCATGGGGCGGCCTGACCGCGGCTCAACTGGAGGTGCTCGCCGAGATAGCGGCACAGTCGCCCAGGGGGGTGGGTCATGTGACCACCCGCCAGAACATGCAGTTCCATTTCATGAAGCTCGAACAGGTCACCTCGCTGTTGGATCGGATGGCCTCGGTCGGCTTGACGACCAGAGAGGCATGCGGCAATACGGTCCGCAATATTACGGTCGGACACTGTGCAGGTGTGTGCCCGAAGGAGGCCTTCGATGTCACCCCATATGCGGAGGCAGTCGCGCGATTCCTTCTGCGCAATCCGATGAACCAGAACCTTCCCAGGAAGTTCAAGATCGCCTTCTCAGGCTGCCCTGACGACGTCGGTCTCACCCCGATCCACGACATCGGAGCCCTCGCCAACCTTCAGGTAGTAGACGGGAAGGAGGAGCGGGGATTCCAAGTGTTCGTCGGCGGCGGGCTGAGTTCCTCGCCACGGATCGCGCAGCTCCTGGAGGAGTTTACGCCCGCCCATCAGCTCCTGCCGTCAGTGGCGGCCATCGTGCGGATCTTCGACCGCCATGGCAACCGCGAGAACAAGAACCAAGCGCGGTTGAAGTTCGTTCTGGACAAGCTGGGGGTCGAGCAGTTCAGGAAGCTCGTATTCCAGGAACGGGCTGCCGTGGAGGCAACAATGGCTTCACTTATCCCCGCGATCGAACTCTGGGAGGAGAAGCCGCCGCATCGGGACCCGTCTGCTCCGTCGGATGCCTCTGTGGAAGGTGGCGGTCCACACTACCTCCGGTGGCGGGCGACCAATGTGCTGGAGCAGAAACAGGCCGGTTACGCAATGGTCCAGGTCCGCCTCGAGCTAGGAGATATCACCCCGAGCCAGCTCAGAACCCTTGCCTTTGCGGCGCGAGAGTTCGGCGACGGTACAGTCCGGAGCACGAACCAGCAGAACTTCGTCCTCAGGTGGATTCGTCTCGATCGCGTCCGCGCGCTCTATCGCCTTCTGGCCTCCGTCGGTCTTGCCACGGCGTCGGCCGAGAGACTGGGGGACGTCACCGCCTGTCCTGGGGGCGACACCTGCCAGCTCGGGATCACCTCCTCTCGCGGCTTGGCCACTGCCCTGGGAGACGTCTTCAAAAACGGCCTCAGCGATCTGGCGGATGAGGCTGGAATACGGATCAAGATCTCCGGTTGCCCCAACTCCTGCGGCCAGCACCATATCGCGAACATCGGCTTCTATGGCGGCGCCAAGAAGTTCAATGGCCAGCAGGCCCCGACTTACCAGATGATGCTTGGCGCGAGCCTCGAACAGGGTCAGGTTCAGTATGCCGAACCAGTGGCAAAAGTCCCCGCCAAGAACATCCCGAGGGCGATCGAGGCCCTGCTGCGCTTCTATCAGGCAGAGCGGCACGCAGGCGAAACATTCAATCAGTTCCTGGATCGTTATGGACTGGACCGGCTGAAAGTGGTTCTGAAGCCGTTCACCGAACTGCCGCCAGCGTCGGAGGCGCCGGATCAGTATATCGACTTCAACTCGGAAGAGACGTTTTCCGTCCAGACCGGCCCTGGCGAGTGTGCGGCATAGTCCTCAAGACAGGACACTCACCACATCAATTGTCCCTATCAACCAGAATGGAGCAGCAATGAGCAAACGGAGTGGCAAGCTTGTGGCATGGGTCATCGGAGCCGCATTGGCAGTTGGGCTGACCTGGATCGGTGATGGGTGGGCCTTCGAGGTGTGGGTCACGAATCAGGATG
>JACQEV010000143.1 GCA_016200385.1 Candidatus Methylomirabilota bacterium | reverse complement strand
TCACTCCGAGAAAGAGAAAGACCTGAGGTCGCGCATCAGCGTCCGTAACTACAGGAGGCGACGATGCTGCCCTTAGAACGCCCAGGATGTCGGCTTTGAGGGCGGCCTCCACCTGACCCCAGTCCCTGAGATCCCGGCGGCCGAGACGTTGGTGGAGGCGGGCGATGATCTGTCCTGCCAGGGCCGGACCGAGGTCGGCGGCGATCAGGAGTTCCTCCAGCGACTCCAGACTCGAAGCGTCAACCGCCCTCCCGGCGAAGAGGCGTTCGATCTGTCCCACGAGTCCCTGGCGAGTTCGAGCGAGGCCGGCCACCAGCCGGCCAAGGAGGCCTTTGGAAGAAGGTTCGACGGAGGACATGGGAACGTTACCTCGGGGGGCTGATCCGAAAGAGACAGAGTGGCATTCTGTCTCTCACGAGAGGGGCCCCCATGTGACGTCCGGATGAAGCGGGAGAGGCAACAGGGCAGCAGTCCCGGCGGGGTTCTGATCCCCTAAGCGGCCCGGCCCATGCGAAGGGAGAGAAGTCTAGAGACACCGTGTTCCTCCATGGTGACTCCATAGAGGATGTCGGCGGTCTGCATCGTTTGCTTGTTGTGCGTGATGAGGATGAACTGAGCGGTTGCAGCCATTTCCTTGAGGAGGGATGCGAAGCGCTCGGCATTGGCGTCGTCGAGAGGGGCATCCACTTCGTCCAGCAGGCAGAAGGGGCTGGGGCGAGTATGGAAAAGCGCCAGCAGTAACGCAAGCGCGGCCAGCGCCTTCTCCCCGCCGGACAAGAGATTGAGCGTGGATCTCTTGCCTGGGATACGAACGATCATGTCGAGCCCGGGCTCCTCATCTTCAGGCTCGGGTTCCACCATGCTGAGCTGTGCCTGGCCTCCCGGGATGAGGCAGTTCCACAGCCGATCCAGGTGGCCATTGACAGTCTGTAGCGTCTCGCTGAAGCGCTCCTGAATGGTGTTGTTGATCTCCGCAATGGCTGCTCGCAAAGAGCGGGCCGAAGACCGGAGGTCCTCGGCCTGCGCAGAAAGGAAGCGGTGCCGCTCGGCCAGTTCCTGGTATTCGTCCAGAGCGGCCAGATTGACACTCCCCAGCATTGCGATCTTCGCGCTGAGGTCGGCCAGTTCGCTTCTGGCCTCCTCGAGCCCGAGGCCGCTTTCCGAAAGTCGTGCGGCGATCGCCTCCACCTCCCCGAACCCCTCTTCGGTCAGCGATTGCTCAAGGAGGGAGATGGTGTTCCGCAATTCAGCGCGGCGGATCGACACCGCGTTGAGGGCTTCTTGTGCCTGAGCGAGTGACCGCTTCAGCTCTCGAACCCGTTCCTCTAGGGACTCGCGCTCGGCGACGAGTTCCCGGCGCGCCTCGTCTTGCTCGGCGGCCAATTGTTGCGCCACTCGCTCCTCCTCCACCAGCCCAACAAGGCGCTCCTGAAGCTCTGTCACAGCGGTTTCCATCTTCACGCGCCGCGCCTCTTCCTTGGCGACGTCGCCTTCGAGCGCCTCCAGTTCGCTGTTGAGACGACTCATCTCCTCTTCGATCCTTGCGAGGCCACGAGTGAGCAGTTCCCGCTGGCCTTGAAGTGAGGTGAGGTGAACGCGCAGCTCTCCCACCTCTCGGATACGCGCATCGCGTTCCTGCTGGCGAACCGTCGCCTCGGCCTCGAGCCGGGCCGTCTCGATCTCAGAGGCCCGGTACCGTCCCTCGATTTCTAGGATGTCGGCCTCAAACGCGTGCATCTCCCCGGTGAGGAGGCGAAAGTCCTCCGCATGACTTTTCGCTTCATACGTCAGCACCTCGATCTGCTGGAGGAGCCGTCGCCATTCGCCGCTTGTATGCGAGAACTCCCTTTCGGCCTTGAGCCGATCGATCTCCACCTCCTGAAGTCGATGGCTGAGCGATTCCAAAGATTCCGCTAACTGGGATGATCGGAGACAGGAAGCGTCCCATGAGGCTTCGATGGCCCGGAGGCTTTCGTCCAGTTGGCAGGCGCGTTCCTGGAGGTCCGCGATTTCTCGTCGTCGCGAGAGGATCCCAGGACTCCCTCCTGGCCCGCCAGTGATGATTCCACGGCTGGTGACCAACTCGCCGGCCAGGGTGGCTATCGTAAAGGGGAAGGGGAGGCGCATGCTGAGGGAGAGCGCGTCGGACATCTCCCTGACGATGATCCCGTCGGCGAGGAGCGCTTCCACGAGCGGTCGATCTCCCTCGGCACAGCGGATCAGATCAAGCGCAAGACCCTCCAGTGACACGCCGCCTGGCCCTGAGACGCCAGGTGCCGTGGCAGTCTCCCGAAGGAGAGAAGTGATCCTCTCACGACCCGAGGTGCTTTCGCGAGACACGATGAACGTGCCGCGACCCTGCCCCCGCTCGGTGAGCAACCGAATCGCCTCGTGCGCGTCCTCCGCCCGCCGAATCACCAGGCCCTGCAGCGCATCGCCGAGCAACGCCTCGATGGCCCGCTCGTAGCGAGGGGGCGCCTCAAGAAGCTCTGCCAAAGACCCCCTCAACCCTTCGAGCCTGGGCTCACCCTCAGCCCTTCGCTGAAGGAGAAAACGGTGTCCGTCGGTATACCCTTCAAAGCTTTGGCTGAGCTCGATGAGAGAGGCCAGGCGGCTCTTCAGTCGCGCCGACTCCTCCCTGAGCGCATCCAGCTCGGGCTTGATCGCGTCGCGAGCCAACTCCTCCGCGATCGTGTGTTGTGTCAGCTCCTCCCGTTCCGCCTTAAGGCGCGCGTGATGATCGATCACCCCTTCGAGGAATCGCCGCTGGGCTTCCTCCAGGGACGCAAGCTCTCGCTCCTGCCCCCCGAGCTCATCTCTGCGCTCGATGGCCAGATCTCGTTGTTTGCCGTAGAGGCGTTCGCGCTCACGGAGGCTGGCGAGGTGATTGCGCCGCTCAGACAGGGACGCGGCGTCCTGGACGAGGCGTCGCCGCTGGGTCTCGAGCCCTCTGACCTCTTCCGCGATCGTGTCCTCCAGCGCCCGGAGCTCCGAAGACTGTAGATCGAGGTGCGCCCGCCTGGCAGTGATCTCGCTGGACAGGCTGTGTTCCTGTTGCCGCGCCGGCGCTTCCTCCTGCCTCAGGGCGGCGCACCGATCTTCCAGGCGTCCCACGCGCTGCCGCTGTTCTTCCCGTTGACCGGAGGAGTCATCGAGCAGTTGTCGGAAATGGCCGAGCTCGGTTTCGTCATGCGACAAGCGGCTCCTGATCTCGTACAGCCGCTCCTGTGAGGCGGCCCTCGCTTGTTCCTGCGTTAATTCGCGGACCCGAATCGTCTCCTGCTCGGATTCCAGGCCAACAATTGCGGTCTGCGCCATGTCAACTTGCCCCTGCGCGTTGCGAACCGAATCCTCCGACACGTCAAGTTGCTGCCGCAGTTGCTGGACCTCAGTGAATTTCAGGAAGGCCTTCAGCTCACGTTCCCGGTCCTGGTAGGCGCGGTAGCGCTCCGCCTTGGTCACCTGTCGCTTCAGCGAGTTTCTTTGCCGCTCGATCTCATGGATGATGTCGCTGACCCGAAGGAGGTTTTGCTCCGCCAACTCCAACTTTGCCAGTGCGGCCTTCTTCCGCACCTTGTACGTCATGATGCCGGCGGCCTCCTCGATGAGGATCCTGCGCTCGTGTGGCCGGGCGCTCACGATGTCACCGATGGCCCCTTGCTCGATCAGCGCGTAAGGTTCACCCCCGAGCCCGGTATCCAAGAACAGATCGGTGATATCGCGAAGCCGGCATGGAGCCTGGTTCAAGAGGTACTCGCTCTCGCCTGAGCCGTACAATCTCCTGGTAACGGTTACTTCATGAAACTCGGTCGGGATGTTCCCATAATTCTCAGTAAAGGTCAGGGAGACCTCGGCCATTCCCAGAGGCTTGCGTTTGCCGGTGCCTGCGAAGATCAGGTCGTCCATTCGATCCCCGCGGAGCAGTTTCGCGCTTTGCTCTCCCAGGGCCCATCGAATGGCGTCGGACAGGTTGCTCTTGCCGCACCCATTCGGACCGACAATGGCCGTGATACCGGGTTCGAAGGCCACCTCGACCTTGTCGGCAAACGATTTGAACCCGAAAAGGGTGAGTCGCGCTAGCCGCATCGCTGCAGATAACCTTCTTCAGGTGCCATCAATAGCCTACCTTTACTCGTATCGAAGGCCTCCAAGTCAACAAGCGAAAGAGCACTGGACATGGCTAGCAATCTAGCAGGGCCGCTTCAATTGTGTCAAGCAGAAATACAAGATTCAGTGGTTAGGGAGGTCCTTCCCACTAGATATTGTGGAGAAAAAACTGGGGAGCGATTTGAGGGCGGTGCGGGCAGCCTCGTATTCAGCCTCTTGCCGACTTCGGCCACTGCCTCGTCCGATCGGTGACCGTCCAACTCGGACCTCCACCTGGAACGTTGGGGCATGAGGAGGTCCTGTGCGTCGTAGCAGGCGATAGCGAGGTGCTGAGCGGAGACGGGATTGGGTAAGCAGTTGGAGTGCGGTCTTCGGATCGTGAACGATCTCCTCGCTGCCGAGCAGGTCAGTGCAAGTGCTCAGCGCCAAGCCCCGAATCTCTTCCGCACCGCCGTCCAAGTACACAGCACCGATCACAGCTTCGAAGACGCTTGACAGGATGGATGCCCGGTGCCTGCCCCCGCGTGCCTCCTCTCCCTTGTTCAGTATGATGAGTGAAGGGATCCGGTGGATCTTGGCAATCTTCGCAAGCGCGGCGGCGCTGACCAGGCGCACGCGACGCAGGGTCAGTTCGCCCTCGGAGGCCGTCGGCAAGAGAGCGACGAGAGCATCGCTGACGTAGAAGCTCCAGACTGCGTCGCCCAAAAACTCGAGCCGCTGATGAAGAAGGCGCGCGTCTGCCTGGGAGTGAGTGGTTGAGGAGGGGTGGGTTAGGGCAACTTCAAGGAGAGTGAGATCTCGGAATTGATGGCCGCAGACGGAGGTGGGAAGCGGCTGCGTGGCCGCCCGTACGGAACTAATCATAAGCTACGAATAGCATATTTGCGCCGTCGCGTCAATGCAAGCGATTCATCCAGGTCCAGCTTCGGCGCAGCAAACCCCCGTGCGCTTTCGGGTCATAGTAGCTCTCCATACCGGTCTGCTCGCCTAACGATCAGCTCACCGGCCTGCCGCTCTTTGGCATCGGGTGTATGCGCGAGTTAGACGGTGCTCGCCGATCACGTCGACCACAAGCGTCCAAGATGATAGATGAGTTGCGGGTCAGGAATGTGCCGAGCATTCTTGATGCCGCGCAATCTCCTCCCGGCTGCGCCGAGTTTGCCTAGCACGTCCGCGAGGCGGCGGGTGCGCACGCGCTTGGGGGACTCGATGCTGACGATCACTCGGGATCCGCCCCTTGGTGAACGATACCGTCGAATGGCTAGGACGCGACCAGGCGTTTCAACGATCGTATGAGAGCCGTCCCTCACCATCTGCAGCACGCGCGCCCCGAGCCTCACTCCTCGGGGAAGAGACCCGGACCACTTGAAAGTCTCCTGCTTGAAACGGTCGTGGTCCTTGATTCGGTTGGCGCCGGCCTGCTTGGCGACCTGCTCAGCCCGGGTATCAGCGTCGTCGAATTCGCCGCGATCTAGTCGGACAGCGACGAGCTGAGAGTGACGGACAACCTTTTTCCGGTTCCGACCGCGACGAGGAGCTTTGCGTGGGGGCTTGTACAGGGCTGCAAGACGCTTCGCATAGGCATCACCGATCTGATCGCCGCGAAGCGAGTCTACGAACGCCCTACAGGTGCCTACGAGTGGGGGCGCTGATGTTTCGATTGCGGCTTCTACAAGGTCCTCCTCGGAGCTACGCGAGAGGTTGGACGAACCAACAATCGCAATCCGACCGACGACGAACACCTTTGCGTGGAGGTTTGATACCGCATGCACCTCTACGCCCTGAGCTAGGTAGGAGAGAATCTCTCTCGGATCTGTCTGGCCCGCGCGAACGGTCTGTTCGTCACATCGACAGACGAGAAGATCACCGCGGCGCAGGGGGAATCGTCCGGTCGCACCAGTTGCCACGAAGGGCACCGCGACCCTCGCCCGACTCCTCGTGCGGGCGAGGGCCCTGAGGCGGCGCCACAGATCAGCCGAATGAAAGTGCTCCGCCACAACTCGTCTCGCTACCGATCTACGTGGTATGCATCCGTCTAACGTCCGAGTTCAGGCGCAAGGGGAAGCGGGCGAAGCCCGCTCTAGCCCGTCGCTTGGAACGACAAGTTAGGAGAGCAGACCATGACTAATCAAGTACGCCCGTCCTTCGTGAGCAAGGGACCATAAAGCCGGGCTTCCGACAAATAAGGCAAGAGAAACAAGCTGAGACTTTTTTAGTTCCGTGAGGTGAAATTTGATGATCTGCAGGTTCTGTTTCATCGCATTCGAAAGTTGTTCGTCAGTTACGCCGGGGTGTACGGCGAGCATCTGAAGTAATTCTTCTCTTATTTTTTCGAGGCGATTGCCATGACGTTCAGAGAGTTGTTCTTCGAGATTCCGGTTCTTCTCTTCTGCCTTGCCAAGATCGAGGCGAAGACAATCATTCTCAGACTCAAGCTTTTTCGCTCTGAGTTCCGAGTCAGAAAGCTTCTTTTCGAGCGCGGCGTACTTGTCATTCGCCAGAGCAATGCGCTCCTTGAGAATAACCGCAGAGCCGTGCTCGTTAATCAGTTTTTCGAGGCCGTCGAGAAGACCCATGTGAATTCTCCTAACTATGGATTATATGGTTTCCGGATAAGCACCGCTGTGCAGTTTCTTGTCGGCATAAGCCTACAGCGCACTTTGTGGTCCAACTGCTTAAAACACAAGGAGTGCTGCCTGCACTGCGTTGTTAGAAGCCCAAATCGACTCTGGGTATATATTTCATTTGCATCTCTTTCCCTTCTTTCGATATATTTGTAAAAATGTGACCTCCCTCTCCGACCAGGGTTATCTTTGGCTTCAACTTATCGCGAAAATCGATGGTA
>JACQEV010000127.1 GCA_016200385.1 Candidatus Methylomirabilota bacterium | reverse complement strand
TCGCCGCCGCGGACTTCGTGCAGCGGGACCTGCACTACGCGATCGTGGATGAGGTGGACTCGATTTTGGTCGATGAGGCCAGAACTCCGCTTATCATTTCCGGGCCGGCAGAGGAATCGACCGAGAAATACTACCAGATCGACCGGATCATCCCACGGCTGAAACGTGGTGCCACGATTGTCGGCGGCAAGATGTACGAGGCGGAGGCTCAAGGCTCCGGCGACTATGTCGTAGACGAGAAGGCCAAATCGGTGGCCCTCAGTGAGAAAGGCGTGGCCAAGGTGGAGGGCTTGCTGGGGGTGAAGAACCTCTACGACCCGTCAAACATGGACCTCGTTCACCACGTGCAGCAGG
Source organism: Candidatus Methylomirabilota bacterium (assembly GCA_016200385.1). Classification (GTDB taxonomy): domain Bacteria; phylum Methylomirabilota; class Methylomirabilia; order Methylomirabilales; family Methylomirabilaceae; genus Methylomirabilis. The sequence continues at coordinate 3,657 of JACQEV010000127.1, read as the reverse complement.
CGCTGAAGGCCCATGTCCTCTTTAAGCGAGACGTGGATTATGTGGTCAAGGACGGCGAAGTGGTCATCGTCGATGAGTTCACCGGCCGAATGATGCCAGGGAGGCGGTGGAGCGACGGGCTCCATCAGGCTGTGGAGGCCAAAGAGCGGGTCAAGATCGAGCGGGAGAACCAGACGCTGGCCACCATCACCTTCCAGAACTACTTCCGGATGTACAAGAAGTTGGCGGGGATGACCGGGACGGCCGATACTGAGGCGGCCGAGTTCGCCCAGATCTACAATCTGGATGTGATGGTGATCCCGACAAACCAGCCATTGATCCGGACCAATCATCCCGACGTCGTCTACAAAACGGAACGGGAAAAGCACGACGCCGTGGTGGAAGAAATCGCCGAGTTGCACAAGGTGGGGCGGCCAGCGCTGGTCGGGACCACCTCGATCGAGAAGAACGAGAAGCTCTCGGCCCTGCTGAAGCGAAAGGGTATCCCTCACCAGGTCCTGAACGCGAAGCACCACGAGCGAGAGGCGGAGATCGTGGCCCAGGCCGGGCGCTTCAAAGCCGTGACCATCGCTACCAACATGGCGGGCCGCGGGACCGATATCCTTCTCGGGGGCAATCCGAGGTTCCTCGCGGCAGAGATGGTCCGGCGAGGTGACGTGCCGAAGGATGGGCTCGATCCCCAGGAGTTCGCCAGGACGCTGGAGGGGGTCCGACAGATGCAGCGATACGGCCTCCTGGATCTGTCGGTGGACGTGGAGGAGTACGCCGCGGCCCTGGCTGCGATTCGGAAGCAGACCGAGGCCGAGCACCAGCAGGTGGTGGACCTTGGTGGCCTGCACATCATCGCGACCGAGCGTCATGAGGCCCGCCGCATCGACAACCAGCTCCGTGGGCGCGCCGGCCGACAGGGCGACCCTGGTTCATCACGCTTCTATCTCTCGCTCGAGGACGATCTTCTCCGGCTTTTCGGCTCCGACCGGATCGGCAAGATCATGGAGAAGCTGGGCATGGAGGAGGGGGAGCCGATCGAGCACAACATGGTGACTCGCGCAATCGAGACGGCTCAGAAGCGGGTGGAGGCCCACAACTTCGAGATCCGCAAGCACCTGCTGGAATATGACGATGTGATGAACACTCAGCGTAAGATCATCTACGCGGAGCGCCGCAAGATCCTGGATGGCGAGAATCTGAACGACACGCTCCAGGAGATGCGGGGCGAGGTGATCGAGGGCGTGCTGGTCCTGTATACGAACGAGGAGACCTATCCAGAGGAATGGGATCTGGCTGGCCTCAGCGAGGCGGTCAAGCGACAGTTCGATCTAGAGATCTCCTGGCCCCCGGAGGAGGTGCCGTCGCTGACCCAGGCCCTGTTGCGAGACAGCATCAGTGAGCGGGTGCTCAAGGCCTACGAAGAACGGGAGGCCAAGCTCGGTCCGGAGATGCTCCGTTACCTGGAGCGGATGATCATGTTGCAGGTGGTGGACTCGCAATGGAAGGACCACCTCCTGGCTATGGATCACCTGAAGGAGGGGATCGGCCTCCGTGGATACGGGCAGAAAGACCCCCTCATTGAATACAAACGCGAGGGATTCGAGATGTTCGAGGCGATGGTCGAGCGAATCGGGTACCAGACCATCGAATTCCTCTACAAGGTGCAAGTGGCTCCCGCCGAATCCTTCCCATTTGATGACGGGCGGGATGCCCCATCCGCCAGTGGCGGGGATCATGATCTTCTGGTCCGGCCGCAGCCCAGATCGCAGCCTAAACTCGCGGAGCGCTCGCTCCGCCCAGCGGCTGCGGCGGCTCCCATCAAAGTGGCCGGGAAGAAGATCGGCCGGAACGACGCCTGCCCCTGCGGCAGTGGCCGGAAATACAAGAAGTGTTGTGGAGCCTGACGCGCGCGAGAGAGCAGCGTGAAGGTTCAGTACGATCCCAACCTACTCTGTCCTTCCTTCCCATCGCACGGTCCGCTTGATGTTGGCCTTTAGCTGGGAACTGCAGGTGTTCGGAGTAAGCTCGTATGTCGTTATTCGCCGGGCCTTGCCTCGGTTCTTGATAATCGCCCGGGCTATGTGAGGGCGAGCGGTTCGTAGGAAAAAAGAGGGGCCTTGATGCGTGGCGTATCGGTCATTGGGATCGGATGCACGCGGTTCGGGAAGCAGAATGGCGTCGGCATCATTGACTTGGCGGTCCAGGCGTGCCGCGAGGCTCTGGATGATGCCCGCGTTCCGAATGAGCGTGTTCAGGCGTTCTATCTCGGCAACTTCGTCTCTGAAGCGCTTGTCCACCAGGGGTCACTGGCGCCGATGGTTGCCTATCGGCTCGGTCTTAGGGCGATTCCCTGCACGAAGGTGGAAGGGGCATGCGCCTCGTCCGGCATCGCATTCCGCCACGGGGTTCTCCTGGTTGCGTCCGGCCTCTGCGATATCGTCCTCACCGCTGGTGCCGAAAAGATGACCTCGTCGGAGATAACGACGGTAACGGAGGCTCTGGCCTCAGCCGGGGATGCAGAGACGGAGATGCGACTTGGCCTGACATTTCCTGGGGCCTTTGGGATCATCATGCGTCGGCACATGCACCAGCACGGGACGACTCGGGAGCAGGTGGCGATGGTGTCGGTGAAGAACCGGCTGAGCGGCAGCACCAATCCCAAGGCCCACTTTCAGAAACCGATCACCATGGACGAAGTTCTGGGGTCTCGCCTGATCTGTGATCCCCTTCGGCTGTATGATTGCCCGCCAATCAGCGACGGCGCCGCGGCCGCGGTGCTGTGCGCGGCCGATGTGGCAGAAGAGTTCACCAACCGGCCGATCGAGGTCATTGGCTCCGGCCATGCCATGGGTCCTGGGACACTGTTCGAGATGGCGGATCTGACCACCTTCGAGGCCACGGTGAGCGCCGCTCGGGAGGCGTATCGGATGGCTGGCGTTTCCCCTGGCGATATCGATGTGGCCGAGGTGCACGATTGCTTCAGCATCGCCGAGATCGCGGCCACTGAAGACCTCGGGTTCGTTGAAAAGGGGAGGGGTGGTGGCGCCGTCCTGGAGGGCCTGACGGCGCTGGCCGGGCCGATTCCGATCAACCCGAGCGGAGGATTGCTCTCCAAAGGACATCCGGTGGGCGCCACCGGTCTCGCTCAGATCTATGAGATCGTGAGGCAGCTCAGGGGCGAAGCCATGAATCAGGTGGAGGACGCGGAGATCGGCCTCGCTCACAATCTGGGCGGGACGGGGGCGGTCAGCACCGTCCATATCCTGAAGCGGCGATAGGCATGGCCTCATTCACAGCGTATCAGTGCGACACCTGCAAGAGGCTCTTCTCCCCGCCTCACGGCTTCTGTGGCCGCTGTGGGGCAAGGTCCCTCCGGTCGGTAACCCTGTCGGGTCGAGGAACGCTTCTCTCCTTTACTACCATTCGGGTTCCGCCGGCCAGGTTCAAGGGACAGGAGCCATACGATATAGCGGTCATCGATCTGGAGGAGGGACTTCGGGTAACAGCCCGACTCAAGGTCCCGGTGAGGAGAGAGGCTACGATCGGCGAGGGGGTCGTGTTTGAGGGATTGGTGGAGGAGGGGCCACTGTTCCGGTTGGTCTGAGGGTGGGACAGGGGGAAGCGGATGCTGGCGATCGCCGGGATCCAGATGGGCTGCGGGCCGGA
>JACQEV010000126.1 GCA_016200385.1 Candidatus Methylomirabilota bacterium | reverse complement strand
GCGGTAAATGTCCCGGGTCCCGTCGCCGTGGTGCGCATCGGTGTCCAGGATGGCCACACGGCGCAATCCATGAACCTCCCTGAGCCGCTCGATGGCAATTGCGACATCGTTGAAACAGCAATACCCGCCGAAGAAGTTGCGTCCGGCGTGGTGACCTCCTGCGCCGATGAAGGCGAAGGCATTGAGAAGTTCGCCAAGCCAGATCCGCTCGGCTGCCGCGACCACCCCTCCGACCGAGTGGCGCGCGGTGGATCAGAGGGGATCTTTCGCCACCTCCTCGATCAGGCCCGGCGTATGGACCATGAGGATCAGCTCATCGGAAACAGGCTGAGCCTCGAACACAAGGACGTGAGGGAGGGCACGTAGCTCTTTCAGGGCGCCTGGAAAAGCGGACAGCCGCCTCCCTACCGTCAGATAGCTTCTCTGGGAGTAACTCGGATGATAAAAGATCCCGGTTCGCCCAGTCATCAACGCTCCATCAGAGATCGAGGAGAACCGCCACCTCATCACAGTGATAGAACTTGCTGCACTTCAGGCAGTCCTTCCAGATCTTCTCCGGCAGCTCGATCTTGTTGACGACGCGGAAGCCCAGGCGCTCGAAGAAGGCCGTCCTGTAGGTCAGCGCGAAAACGCGCTTGATCAGAAGGTCCCTGGCCTCGGCGATACACGCCTCGGTGACCGCCCGGCCGATCCCCTTCCCCTCGAACTCCGGCTCCACCGCAAGCGATCGGATCTCCGCCAGGTCTGCCCAGTAGATGAAGAGTGAGCAGACACCCGCGATCTGCCCCTCCTGCTCGAAGACGTAAAAATCCCTGACCCGCTCGTATAACTCCTGAAGCGTCCGTGGCAAAAGATCGCCCTTCTGGGCGTAGAAATTCACCAGGCGTTGAATAACGGGGACATCGGTCGTCTTCGCTCTCCGTACCATGCTCCGCCTCAGGCACGGGCTCCCATTGCCACCGCCGATGGCGCCCCAAGGATGCCAGAACCGTCGATAGTGACCCGGCCAGGCTCGCCTATCCGGCCTGTAGGCGAAATCACCACTGGGAGGAACTGCTGGATCGTCCAGAGATTTGTGAGAAGATGTTGACTCACCCGCGCCGTGCTGAGGACCGAGCGGCCAGAGGCCAGCGCCATGAGGATGACAAGCTGATCGGCCAGGTGCGGATCGGTGGCGGCGCCGCCGGCGAGGAAGTGGAGCAATTCAACCGATACCTCATCGGCCACGCGCTCGGCAGGCTTGCCTCGTTCCCCAAGGGCGCCGAAGCCGGCCCGAGACCGCTCAAACTCAGCCCAGAGGAACAGGCTATCTCCGGGACAGGCGGCATCGAGCTCCGCAACCTCAACTGCCACTTCGCACCCGGTATCTGCAAGGCGCCGCCGAATCTGGGCCTCCTGCCGTTCGGCTATCCGTCTCGGCAATCTGGCCACGGCCGAAAGACCACGGATTGCCAGCAGTTTGCCGCGATCCGTCAGGTCGAGTGAATTGAGCCTCGTGAGCGGCTGCACGGCAGCCCGCACCTCACCTCCGCCCCTCGGGTAGAAGCCGGCGCGTTGCAGCTGCCAGGAGGCGGTCAGTCCCATCCCCGCTACCATCGGAAGGAATACCTCGGATACATAAGGGGCCGGTGGACTCCATGGAACGTGCGTGCCCCCTGTGATCGTAAGCACGGACGGCGTCTTTGCGAAGCCGAGGGGGGCCAGGATCGTCTGAAACACTAAGGACACTGCCCCCGCTGTTCCGACATCACACCGACGCGATCCTCCAGTGATCGGCCCAGGGATGAAATGCAGGAGGGAAGAGCCAAGCTTCGCCCCGTGAACCTCGGCGCCAACGATCTCCGCAATGGCCCTCACGCCGGCCAGGTGCTGCGGCTGAAGCCCTGGCTTCTTTCGGCAGGCGCGGATATTCACAAGCTCGATTGGTTTGCCGATGATGGCGCTTAATGCCAGGGCTGTCCTGAGGATCTGGCCGCCGCCCTCACCGTATGACCCATCGATAGTCACAACAGAGGAACTGCCCACGCTGAACCCACTCTTTTCTGCTGACGGCCCTGTCCATTCTTCGCGCTGGAGTTCGCGTGACCCGAGGACGTCATATCATGACTTCTCTACGACGTTTGCTTCTGCGCGACCTTCTCGAGAAATTTTCCCACATTGACCACGAATCGCTCGTTTTGTCCCTCGGCGATCTTCTCTTTCTCGTCGTGAGCCTCGAGGTCGAACAGCAGCCGACGACCGTTCACCTCTCTGAGGGTCGCCGTGACTCGCACCCTCATCCCGACCGGGGCGGCCGCAAGATGCTTCAAGGTCACCATGGTTCCGACCGTCCCCTGCCCTGGTCCGAGATGGGCGGCGGCCAGCCTCCTGGCGGCTTCCTCGAACCAGGCGAAGATGATCGGCGTGGCCAGCACGTGGAAGCCCGCGTTCCCCATTCGGTGCGCGGTCATCTCGTCACTCACCACATCCCTTGGCGAGGACTGTCAAGGGAACTCTTCGGCGGGAACTCAACGGAAGAATTAGCGGGCAGCCTGGCCTCCCAGCTTCTTCCCAACCTTATCGTGAAAGCGCGCCAGGTCAACGATGAAACGTTCGTGGTGGCACTCCGCGATTTTCTCGACGTCGTCGAACGCTTCGATCCAGAACACCAGTCGCCTCCCTTCGATCTGCTTCAGGTGGGCGACCACCTTCACCTTAAGCCCGATCGGGGTCGCGGCCAGGTGCTTCATGTTCACGACACTGCCAACTGTCCCCTGCCCCTCTGGCAAATATTGCTGCGCGCCGGCTGTCGCCACCTCCTCCATCCACTCGACGACAATCGGCGTGGTAAGGACATGGGCCATCGGGTTGCCATGCCGAACGGCCGACTCGGCCTCGGTCACCCGCCGTTCCATTTCAAACGTCAGTCCCTCGCGAAGGCTCATCGCTTCCCCCCATCTCGTGCGCGTCTGGTTCGTGGTCTCTCCCGGATCGTCATCTGCGGGCCTTGTACCATCCCTGCCGCACAGTGTCAAGGAAAAGCTCGCCTACGGATCAGCGGACTGAAGCTTTGCAAATGCCCGGAATAATGCTTGACAGGCTCTGGCAGGAGCGGCTAGATTGGGCCGGTTTTGCCGAGCAGATGTCCTTGTTCCTGCACGCCATCAAAGGAGCCGCCCCCTGAGACCGAAGGTCTTGATCACCCGAAAGATTTTCAAAGAGTCGATCGCCCACGTCGCCAAACATTGTGACGTTGAGATTAACCAGCGCGATACCCCCTTGACCCCGCAGCAGCTTATCAAAAAACTCCAGAGGAAGCAGGGCGTGATCACCGCACTCACTGACGTCATCTCCGAATCTGTCCTGGCCAGGTGTCCGGATCTGAAGATCGTCTGCAACATCGCCGTCGGCTTCAACAACTTCGACGTGAAGGCCGCAACCAGGCGCGGCGTGATGATGACCAACACGCCCGGCGTCCTCGACGACACCACCGCCGACCTGACCTGGTGCCTCATCCTGGCCGCCGGCCGTGGCCTTATCGACGCTGACAGATATTTCCGGTCAGGGAAGTGGAAGGGGTGGGGTCTCATGCAGTTCCTTGGGCATGACATCCACCATAAGATCCTCGGGATTTGTGGCCTCGGCCGGATCGGAGCGCGAGTCGCGAAGCGGGCGAAAGGGTTCGAGATGCGTATCCTCTATACTGGCCGGACGCGGGCGCCGCAGGAGGTGGAGCGCGACCTCGACGCTACCTTTGTCGATAAGCAAACGCTTCTCCGCGAATCGGACTTCGTAACCCTCCACGTCCCGCTCTCTCCCTTTACGACTCACTACATCTCGGCGGCCGAACTGAAACTCATGAAGCCAACCGCCGTTCTTATCAACGCATCGCGAGGCCCCGTCGTCGATGAGAAGGCGCTTGTCAAAGCGCTGAGGGACGGTTGGATCGCCGGCGCCGGACTGGATGTGTATGAGCACGAGCCCAGACCCGCCCCAGGGCTCGCCAGACTCAAGAACGTTGTGCTGGCCCCTCACATCGGCAGTGCCACGATGGAAACGCGGCTCAAGATGGCCAACAAGGCCGCTGAAAACTGTGTGGCTGGGCTGACAGGTCGGCGACCGCCTAACCTGCTGAACCCGGAGGTGTTGAAGGCGTAGGCGCCGGAGCAGCCTTTACCTGATGACGTCTGTGACCGGAAGATAACATCGACACAGGCACATGCCTACTGGATTCAGGCACCTGGGCAGCCTCGTCAGCAACCGCCTGAATTCACTTTGAAGTGAAGGGATCCAGTATGCCCATTTTCCAAAGGGACGGCGTGACTACCGTGCTGCGCCGCAGTGCAGAATATGAGCCGCGTCGCTCGTGGCGCACCTGGCTCATTGGCCGCCCGCTACGGACGGCCGATGCTCCGCATCAGACCATCGGCAAGACCATCGGTCTGGCTGTGTTCGCCTCCGACGCGCTTTCTTCGACCGCATACGCTACAGATGAAATTCTGTTCGTTCTGGCTGCCGTCGGAACCGCAGCATTCGTCTATGCCTCCCCGATTTCGCTGGCCATCGTGGCGCTGCTAGCCATTGTCACAGTCTCCTATGAGCAGACCATCCACGCCTACCCTGGCGGCGGTGGAGCCTATATTGTGGCTCGAGACAATCTGGGAGAGCTCCCCGCTCAGACAGCGGGCGCGGCGCTCCTCACCGATTACATCCTGACGGTGTCCGTGTCGGTCGCTTCGGGGGTGGCCCAAATCACCTCGGCGTATCCTTCCCTTTTCCCGTATCGAGTGCCGATATCCGTCGGGTTAGTGCTGTTCATCATGGTGATCAACCTGCGCGGCGTGAAAGAATCGGGCGGGATCTTCGCAATCCCCACCTATTTCTTCCTGGCAATGATGTTCTTAACGGTAGGCAGCGGTCTCACGCAGTACCTGACTGGGGGTCTCGGCATAGTGGTGGACCCTCCTCATCTGCCAAGGGAACCATTCATGCAGTCGGTCACGCTGTTTTTAGTTCTTCATGCCTTTTCGAATGGCACAACGGCCCTCACCGGGGTTGAGGCCATCTCCAATGGGATCACGGCCTTCAAGGAGCCCCGGAGCCGTAACGCCGGGATCACGCTGATCTGGATGTCAGCCATTCTGGGCACGCTTTTCCTGAGCATCACTTTCCTGGCTGTTAAAATCGGCGCCATTCCCTCGGAAGCGGAGACGGTGATCTCACAACTGGCCCGCACTGCCTATGGGGGGCGAGGGCTCCTGTATCTTGCAACTATTGCTGGCACGACGCTCATCCTGATCATGGCCGCCAATACGTCCTTTGCCGACTTTCCACGGTTGAGCGCCCTTCTTGCTGCGGATGGCTTCTTACCCCGGCAGCTCACCTACCGGGGAAGCCGGCTCGTCTATTCGCGGGGCATCGCGACCCTCGCGCTCATCGCGTCGCTCTTGATCGTGCTGTTCGGCGCCAGCGTCACCGCCCTCATCCCGCTCTACGCCATCGGCGTCTTTCTCTCCTTCACGCTCTCCCAAGCCGGCATGGCCCGCCGGTGGTGGAAGGTCGGGCAGCTCGCGCTTGGGAAGGAGATCCGCGAGCGTGGATCAACACTCCGCTACGAACCCCGCTGGGCGCTGAAGATGATGATCAACGGATGTGGCGCTTTCTGCACGGCCGTGGTGATGCTGATCTTTACCACCACAAAGTTTCGCGATGGAGCGTGGATCGTTATCCTCCTTATGCCGATCCTCGTGGCTGTGTTCTTCTCCATCCATTACCACTACCGGGATCTGGCGGCGCGCCTTTCGTTGGAGCGATATGGCGCGCCACCTCGTGTCTCGCGCCACCGCGTGATCCTGCCGGTCAGCGGGGTTCACCGAGGCACGCTGGCGGCGCTCCGCTATGCCAGATGCCTCTCCGACGACATCACAGCGGTTCACATCTGCACCGATCCTGCTGAAGTCGAGAGGCTAAATCGCAAGTGGGAATCGTGGGGAGACGGGATCCGCCTTGTCGTTCTCGACTCCCCATACCGGCTCTTCCTGGAACCCCTCGTGGCTTACATCGAAGAAATCGCTGCTCAGCGCCAGCCCAACGAAACCATTACTATCGTGGTGCCGCAGTTTGTCCCACGCCACTGGTGGCACAACCTGGCACACAGTCAGGCAGCCATGATGCTGCGGATGGTGTTGATGTTTAAGCCCGGCATCGTGATCACGAACGTGCCATATCAATTAGACAACTGGCCAGCGACATCGGAGGGACAAGATTCGCCATGAACATTGTCGTCGTGGGGTGTGGCCGGGTGGGAGCGGAGCTGGCCTACCGACTCTTTCAGAAGGGGCATCAGGTGGCGGTGATTGACCAGGTGGCCTCCGCCTTCGATAACCTGCCCCCGGATTTTCGCGGGCGCACGGTGGAAGGTGAAGTGCTCGCCGAGGATGTGTTGCGCCGAGCCGGCATCGAGCAAGCCGAGGGCCTGGCCGCCGTGACCAACTCCGACTCGCTGAACGGTGTGGTCGCCCACGTGGCGCGGACAGTCTACCATGTGCCACAGGTCGTCGTGCGGAACTACCACCCGAACTGGCGGCCCTTGCTCGAGGCCTTTGGCCTACAGGTAGTCAGCTCAACCAGTTGGGGCGCACAACGCCTCGAGGAACTGCTCTACCACGCTGATGCCCGTAGCGTGTTCTCGGCCGGCAACGGCGAAGTAGAAATCTACGAACTTGTAGTGCCTGAGGCCTGGAGAGGCCGAAGCGTGCAGGACCTCCTCCCCTCGGGGCAGTGTCTAGCCGTGGCCCTTACTCGTGCAGGGCGGGCCATGCTCCCATCCCAGGAGGCTTGCCTGGAGGCGGGCGATGTCCTGCATCTGAGCGCTACTCTGGCGGGCATCGAAGCGTTGCGGCATCGGCTGAAGGCGCCGCAGGAGCGATGACATGTTTGTTTTGATTGCTGGAGGCGGTCGTACGGCGGCGCACCTGGCGACCCTCCTGGTGGCGCAACAACACGAAGTCCATCTGATCGAACACCGCCGCGAGGTACTCGCCCGCCTCCATCACGAGTTGCCCACCGAGGTGATCTACGAAGGCAACGCCATCGATCCACGGGTGCTTGAGCAGGCTGGCATTCAACGGGCCAAGGTGTTGGCTGCCTGCACCGGCAGCGATGCAGACAATCTGGCGCTCTGCTTCTTCGCCCGCACGCGCTATAACGTGCCTCGGATCATCGCCTGGATCAACAACCCTCGCACCGCCTGGCTCTTCGATCAGAAGTTCCATGTAGACGTCGCCCTCGACCAGGCGCAGATCCTGGCCAGCCTGATCGAAGAAGAGATGTCACTAGGTGATATGATGACGCTGCTAAAACTGCGCAGGGGCCGCTACTCCTTAGTGGAGGAGAAGATCCCCAAAGGCGCCCGCGCCGTGGGGATGGCCATCAAAGATCTGCCGCTCCCACCGAATTCGGTGATCGCCACCATCATCCGCCATGGGCAGATCCTCATGCCTCGCGGTATCACACAATTTGAAGTCGGGGACGAGGTGCTGGCCATCGTGGACGACAAAGGGGCCGAAGAGCTGGCGAGCCTGTTCGGCCGACCAGATGCGCTGCCGCATAAGACCGTATGACACTCGACTCCCGTGTGCATGGCAGGGCATATGGGTTATGCCTCTGAGAGTGGGTGTTGAACGGCAGGGAGTGTTCTTGTAACTGCCGCTCTTATCCCGCTACCGACAGCGTAATGCGCTAGGTGGAAAACCTTGAACCGAAGGATCTATGAGGGGCAAAAGGCATGAACATCGCCAAGTCTCTGCTCTACTTTGTCTTAGCTGGGTTGTGCGAAATAGGCGGAGGGTATCTGGTGTGGCTCTGGCTGCGCGAAGGGAAGCGGATCTGGTTTGCGCTGTGCGGCGCGGCCGTGCTGATCCTATATGGCATCATCCCCACACTACAGCCTGCCAACTTTGGAAGGGTGTATGCGGCCTATGGAGGGGTGTTCATCGTTCTTTCTCTCCTCTGGGGTTGGCAAGTCGATAAGATTGCTCCAGACAAGTTTGACCTCTTGGGCGGTGTGATTTCTCTGCTGGGCGTTTCTGTGATCATGTATTGGCCGAGAATCTGAGTTCGAGATCACGATAAAGAACCCAAGGAGGTTGCGCATGGCCCTCGCCGTGACAAAAACCACGCTTCGACGGCTTCTGTCGGAGGCGCCCTTTACCAGGGTGTATGGTTTCAAAGTGCACTCCGTTGCGGATGGGGAGTGCACGCTCCACGTGCCGTTCCAATCGGCGTTCGAGCGGCCGGGTGGCCTCGTGAGCGGCCCGGTGTTCATGGCCGCCGCGGACGTGGCCATGTGGCTGGCCATCGTGACCAAGCTCGGCAGTGCAGATATGTCGGTAACCGCCAAGATGACTACGGCCTTTCTGAACGCGGGCAGACAAGAGGACTTTTACTGCACGGCCAAGGTCCTGAAACTGGGGACACGGCTCATCTATGGGACCGCTGAGTGTGTCACCAGGAAAAAGAAGCTGCTGACGCATCACACTTTGACCTACATCCGGCCGGACACCAGTCCGCGACACGAGGTTCCTCAGTTGAATACGTCATGACACCTGCCGATAATAGTGCGGCTCTTCTCTCCCTTGCGTCGGTACACCGAGAGAAGGTCCGATATTGATGTGAGGCACCGGCCCTCTACTCCTCCTCCGACTTGAGAGCCCGGGTCATGAGATCCGCCACGGCCTCGCGCGGCGACTTACCCTCAAAGAGGATCGCGCAGATCTCCCGGCAGATCGGCATCTCCACGGAAAATCGCTGCGAGAGAGTGACTGCGGCCCTCGCGGTGTTCACTCCCTCCTTGACAGTCTGGCTCCGCCCGAGCAGGTCGGGGAGCGAGGCCCCCTTGCCCAGCGCCAGCCCAAGTTGGCGGTTCCTCGAGAGATCGCCGGTGCAGGTCAGCACCAGGTCACCAAGCCCCGCCAGCCCGGCGAATGTCTCGGCACGCGCGCCCATCGCCACCCCGAGTCGGGCGATTTCTCGCAACCCTCTGGTGACCAGTGCGGCGAGCGCGTTGTGCCCGAGCCCAAGGCC
>JACQEV010000140.1 GCA_016200385.1 Candidatus Methylomirabilota bacterium | reverse complement strand
TTCCTTGTTAGGTCGCACCACCGGCTGCAACGGGGTCCTGTGGGGCCTCGTCCGCGAACTCGATCTCTAAGGCGATCAGCGCATCGGCGCCAGTGCGCGGCTTGTCGGGGGCAACCTTGCGGAGACCCTTGTCGAGGCCCTTGGCGATGCGACGTACTCGGGTGACGAGGTCGGACAGGTTGACATCCTTGCCAAACGCCGAGATGGTAACAAGATCGATGGGAGCGGAGATGGTCTTGCCCGCAGGGTTTACGAGGTTGTAGGAGCCATCACGGCTGGCACCGGATATCATGCAGAACATGGTACCTCCACACGTCGGATCGACTGACCAGAACCAAGTGATGGTCCCCCAGAGGGGTAGATTCTGATCCGCACAGGCCTAGAGGCGCTCGTCCAGGTGCTGTACGCCGTGCCTGAGCTCCCCAACCTCAGCAATCGAACGAAGATCGACCTCAAGCTGCGGTACGCGCTTGAGGCCTGGCACTCGATGGAGCACCTGGTACAGCCTGTAAGACCCATCGATTACCGACCAAGCGTTGAGGAAGGCCGACGTAAAAGCATCTGTGGGCGGCTTTGATCCGAGGCCTTGGGCGCTAAGCGCTAGCAGGTCATCGGCGAGGCGGTCGTATGCCAAGCCAACCATATCGAGAGAGTAGCGTAGTGCGTCGAACGCAACGATCTGCTTGAGCGGGCAGGTGTCCGGCGGGCTACGAAGCGGTGAATCTTCGGGAACAAGTAGAGGCATCTTGGTGTGCTCGCGCGGTGCCGCCTAATGCCGGTATTCAGCGGCCAGCGAAGCCGGTCCGTTGAAGCGCCTTTTTAAGCAGCACCGCTGCCCTTCCCTGGAGCCAGCGGCCCAAAGCTCTCACCTATCAACCAAGCCGGCCTCCCACTCTCGCTGCACCAGCCCGTGAGGTGCTTCTGTACCTCTCCGTGCGGAGAAGTCAGGGACACCGCTAACCAGTCTCCGAAGAGCCTCAGTTCCAGCGCAAAGTGTCGGTCGAACCCCCAGAGGTGCGGTTCCCACTGGTGAGTGACGCTGGATGACGGCATTCGGACCAAGGGACGGACGCTGCCGTGAGGCTCGCCGTAGCGAACCCATCGCCGGATGGGGCGAAAGCTCTCCGCAAAGAGATCCAGCGCAGCAGGTTTCGCGTCGGGCCGGAGCTGCAGCCAGACAAACGACTCAAACGCAAGCTTGTGGATGGCGCGAGAAAACCGGGCAACCCATCGGCGATCAAACGCTCTGCGAATTGTCCCCTTTACCTCGTAAGACGCTTCGAGCTCTAGGGCGTCGGCGCGAATAGTGAGGTTCAGCTGTACGTTACGCTGAGGCGGGGCCACTGGCTTGTGGTCCTGATCGAACAGCCTATCGCGAAACACGTTCGCGTCACCCGGATCGACAACACGCAGCGTGACACAGATGGCATGAATTATCGGGTCTTCGACCAGAGCCGGCTCTATCTTCGATCCAAGGTAGTTGTTACAGGAACGGCACATCGTCCCCTTTGGGAGCACCTGGGCGTCACGATTCCCAAAGCACTCTGGGAGAACGTGACTAACGTCGCTGTTGTCCGTTGGTGCCTTACACCAAATGCAGCTCTCACCAAGTTGCGGCATCAGGACTCCGAATTTCTCGTAGATGCTGCTTAACTAGGGACTATACTGGTCAGCATATTCTGGTCCTCACACTTCCAACGACTGAGGCGATTCTCTCGGGTTTTCGAGAACTTGTCAAGGTTTCCGGAGTTCGACGTTGCCGACAAAGACTGGTCAGCATAATCCCGTTATGGCCGCAACGGGCTGTGCACGGTGAGCGCGTCGGCCGGACTACGGACCCCTCTCCCGTCCCGGTTCAAGACATAGGTTTACATCATCGTCGTGCTGAAATCCCTGTGGCCCAGCAACTCTAGGACAGTCCGGATGCCACAGCGATTTGCTCACCGCGGGAAGGTTACTCGCGAATCCTCGAGCCTAGCTCAAAATAGGACACTACCAACAACTTGATTCGCCTTTACAACCCCTAACCATTCGATTATTCTTACAGTGGTTGCCGGTATGAATGAGGAACGGAAGGCCTTGTCAGAAGAGTGTGAGATTACGCAGCCGGCCCCGAGCACTGTCGAGGGGCCTGCGGTTCGCAATACCTCATGATCCGCTGGCTTACCAATGCGGATGAAAGTATGGAACAATTACACAGGGACTTTCGAACTGACCAAATGAAGGATGACGACGCGAATAGGAACGCGGTCTTGGGATCAATAAGTAGTTTGTAGTTCAATGAAAGCATCAACGTATTGGAAGAAAGTGGCTGTGGATCGGGAAGAGCTTCTGGAACGATTCCTGGATCTGCTCTCCACGAGCGGAATACGATACTGCCTGATTGGTGGTCTGGCGGTGAACGCCTACGCCGAACCGGTGGTGAGCCTGGACCTCGACGTGGTCGTGGACCCGACCCGGATCGACGCCGTCGAAACTGCTCTGGCCCAGCGATACGTGGTGCGCCGCTTCGGCCACACCATCAACGTTTCCGCGCCCGAGTCCGATATCCGCGTACAGATCCAGACAGACCCTCGCTACCTCGCCTTTCTGCCCCATGCGACCACGCGTGAGGTCCTCGGCATCATGTTGCCGGTCGCCAGGCTGGAAGACGTCCTCCAAGGCAAGATCTGGGCGGCCCTCGACCCGACTCGGCGCGGGAGCAAACGGCAGAAGGATCTGGCCGACATCGCGCGACTCTTGGAGGCGCATCCCGAC
>JACQEV010000137.1 GCA_016200385.1 Candidatus Methylomirabilota bacterium | reverse complement strand
CCGGATCTACTACCTGACGAGCGAGCAAGAGCGAAAACGGAAGGAACTACAGAAGCTGAAGCTAAGAATCAAGGACGAGATGTACCATATTATGCGCCAGTACCGACACGGGCACGCCACGGCCGCGACAGAAAAATGAAGCGGCTCAGTCACGTCGATCGGCAGGGCCGAGCCCGCATGGTCGATATCAGCGAGAAGGACGAGACCAAGCGGGAGGCTGTGGCCAGGGGCGTGATCACGATGCAACCCGCAACCCTCCGCATGATCCAGAAAGGGATCGTTCCCAAGGGCGATGTCCTGGCCGCCGCCAGGCTTGCCGGGGTCATGGCGGCGAAAAGGGTACCCGACCTCATCCCACTCTGTCATCCTCTCCTGCTCTCCAGCGCCGAAGTCGAGTTCACGCCGATCGAGAAGTCAGGCCGCCTTGACATCGAATCACGGGTCAAGATAACGGGACGGACCGGGGCGGAGATGGAGGCGCTCACTGCCGTGGCCATGGCAGCCCTGACCGTCTACGACATGTGTAAGGCGGTGGACAAGGAGATGGTGATGGGTTCGATCCGTCTGGTTGCCAAAAAGGGGGGGAAGAGCGGGACGTATCGTCGGCCCGGCGAGAACGGAGCCGGACCCACATAGGCCCCGGTAAAGGATCGGTGGCCCCGACTCACAACCCGGTGTCTCACGATGTTTTCGGAACCAGCGACCGCATTCATTTATTCCCCACGGTACCTCGAGTTCGACTACGGGCCGGGGCACCCCCTTCGCAACGAGCGACTTGCACTGACTCATGACCTGATCAGCTCCTGTGGCTTGCTCGCCCTTCCATCTACTCGCTGCCTCGAACCCGAACCCGCCACTGACGACGAACTCCTCTTGTTTCTACGGCCCGACTATTTGAAGATTCTCAAGGCGGTTGATGCGGGGCAGACCCCCGCAGCGGCGTTGCATTATGGTCTGGGGACCCCCGACAACCCGATCTTGCCGGGGATCTTCCGGTGGTCCGCGCTGGTGGCCGGCGCCTCGCTGCTCGCGATGCGCCTTGTGGAATCTGGCGAGGTCAGCCGGGGGTTCAATATCGCTGGTGGGCTTCACCACGCCGGACCGGGGAAAGCGTCCGGGTTTTGCTACATCAATGATGCCGCCCTGCTCATCGCCGATCTCTGCCGGCGCGGGCATCGAGTCGCCTACGTGGACATTGATGTGCATCACGGCGATGGCGTCCAGTGGGCCTTCTACGACACTGACCAAGTCCTGACCCTTTCAATCCATGAGAGCGGCAGCACCCTTTTTCCCGGCAGCGGGTTCGTGAATGAGCTCGGCGAAGGGAAGGGGGAAGGTTACTCGGTGAATGTGCCCCTGCCGCCTTCGGCAGACGACGAGATCTTCCTCTGGGGCTTTAATGAGGTGATCCCACCCCTTGTAAAGGCCTTCCAACCCGACATCCTCGTCACCCAACTCGGGATCGACTCACACCAGACCGATCCCCTGTCCCACGTTGGGATCAGCCTCACCGCATTCGTCGAGATGGTGCGTCGGTTGAAGGGGTTGTGCGGGCGTTGGGTGGCGCTGGGTGGAGGAGGATATGACCTGAGAAATGTCCCTCGCGCATGGGCTGCAGCCTGGGCCATCATGAATGATCGTGAGCCGCCGGCCCTGCTCCCGGAATCCTTTCTGGTCCGACACAAGGAGGTCGGGTTCACCGACGCGGCATTCATGGATGCCCCCGCCGTCAGGAATGGTTCAACCAAGGCGCGGGCTTGGGAAGCAGTGCGGGAAGAGGTGGGGCGCCTGAAGCGGTTGGTGTTTCCGCGGCATGGCATGTGACGTTGGGCTATCATCGGTGGGGGGCCTATGGCGTATGGGCTAGTGGGAAGACAGCATGACAGCAGCGAAGCGCTGAGGTAAAGGAGCAGAGGGGAGCAACGGTCTTCGGTCTGGCAGGAGGCGGCCAATGGCATTCGAGGATAAGACTTTGACGTGCGTTGATTGCGGGCAGCAGTTTACGTTTACCGCGGGTGAGCAGGAGTTTTATGCGCAGAAAGGATTCATGAACGAGCCGAAACGGTGCAAGGGCTGTAAGGCGGTGCGCAAGGGGATGGGCGGTCCTGGAGGCTCCCGCGAGGAGCACGAGGTCGTCTGCTCAGCGTGCGGGCAGAAAACCACCGTTCCCTTCAGACCTATACTGGATAAACCGGTCTTCTGTAAGCCGTGTTTCGTGGCCAAGCGGTCGGCGGCCCCGAGGGATATTCGGATCTGAAGACCCCCTCGTTCGAACCTTGTGCAAAGGGCCGGGTCACCACGTGACTGCCCGGCCCTTTGCCTTCCATTGGGTCGCGATCTCGCAGTTGAATCGACCGAGGAAGTATGGTACCGTCACGGGCACATGCCGGTGACCGAGTGCGAGTTCTTGTAAGCCGATGGGGCCTGTCACTTCGGCAGGCTCAGTGCGCGGCCTGAGCACTGTCGAAGGAATCAAGGGAATGGCATCCATGGACAGTCGAACACGATTCCTGCTGAGGCAACTCCCCTCGGTGGATGAGCTGCTGCAGGAGCCGTCGATCCGAGAGCTGATCCAGACGACGGTCCCCCGCTGGGCGGTTGTGGAGGCCGTGCGGGAGGTGCTGGAGCGCTGGCGGCGGATTGTCGCCGCCGGAGAGTCCGGGTCGGCGCAGGAGGCCAATCCGCCATCTCGGGCTGCGCTCGTTGCGGAGGCGCGTGAGGCCGCGCTACGCCTGGATCGGCCGTCCCTTCGGCGCCTCATCAACGCCACAGGTGTGGTGGTTCACACGAACTTAGGGCGTGCGCCGCTGGCCGAGGCCGCCATTGAGCGCATCGTCGAAGTGGCGCGCGGCTACTCCAATCTGGAGTACGACCTTGAGCGGGGGGATTGGGGATCCAGGCAGGCACATGTCGAGTGGCTCCTGTGTCGCCTCACGGGCGCCGAGTCTGCTGTCGTAGTGAACAACAACGCGGCAGCGGTGTTGCTGGCCATCAACACGCTGGCCGAAGGGAAGGAGGTCATCGTCTCCCGCGGCGAACTGGTGGAGATCGGCGACTCGTTCCGGATCCCGGATATCATGCGCCGCGCGGGCGGCATCCTGCGGGAAGTCGGGACCACCAACCGGACCTACCTGAGTGACTACGAGGGAGCGATCGGTGGGGCGACCGCCATGCTGCTGAAGGTCCACACCAGCAACTTCCGCATCCTGGGCTTCGCCGCTACCGTCCCGGTGGCCGAGCTGGTTGGATTGGGTGAACGGCGCGGCCTGCCCGTGGTGGAGGATGTGGGGAGCGG
>JACQEV010000136.1 GCA_016200385.1 Candidatus Methylomirabilota bacterium | reverse complement strand
GCAGGCGCTGCAAAGAGCCTGCCGAGAGCTGAGGCGAGGTGTGCCCAGTTCCTCCTGAAGAGTCCTAAGGCTTCCCCTCACCGGACGGCTTGTCCTTCCCCGGCTCCTTCTTTGGCGTCACGTCAATGGCGTCCTTCCCCGTGACCGATTCCTTGAAGCCCCGGATCGCCTTACCCATGCCGCTCCCGATCTCCGGCAGCCGATTCGCTCCGAAGATGAGCAGCACAATGATCAGAATCACCACCAATTCGCCGATCCCCAACCCGAACATGCGCCTTCCTCCCTGAGAGGCCCCTCACGCGTACGGGACCCGCTCGTCTCCCTGCCGACGGGTCAGCTTCACGCTGTCAAAATGCTCCAGGAAGGGGATGGCGAACTTCCGACTCACGCCCAGGAGGTCCTTGAACTCCGGGACCGTGATGGTCGCATGGCCCTTGAAGTGATCAAGGAGCACCCCCTTCGCTCGCTCATAATAGTCGCGGTGAAGATACAGATTGTCTTTGATTTTGATCACTGTCCCTTCATCGGCAAGACGATGAAAGAGCGTGACGCCGGTCTTGTTATTTGACCCCGCTTGGGCAAGCGCTGACTCAAGGTCCGGTGGCTGAAAGCCTGCAGACCGATAGATGGTTTCCAGCCGGACCTTGATCGCCTGCTCATCAGTCGAGAAGGTGGGCCGATGCAGGAAATGCCGCACCTTCTCCCGGTCGATGGCGATTCGCTGCGACTCCGCCAAACCCTGCAGGAGGCGGGCGAACAGGGCCGGCCCGACCGAAGGAAGCTTGGTCCGGAGTTCTTCCTTAGGGAGCCCATCCTTGAGGGGCTCCTTCCTGTGGAACTCTTCGACGCGTGAAAGAATCTCTGCTGCCAGCCGATCGTAGGTGGTCCGGTGGACGTACCCGAGCTCCCCTTTCGCTCCCAATGGGATGGCCACGCCGGACTCAATGAGGCGCGCGAGCTCCCCCTTCAGCGTGGTCTCATCCAGGCTGGCCGTTGCCCTGAGCGCTTCCATGGAGATCAGCGCTGGGCCGGCTTGCAGCAGTAGGCGCTCTACCTGCTGTCCTGACGTGCCGGTCTGCAGGACGTTGAGATGCTCCAGCAACTGTCCCCTTGGCCGCCGCCGCACAGGCGGGGTCGGGTCGAGGACGCTGCCGCCTCCGATCGTAAGGGCAGGCGAGTAGCTTCGGATCACATACCGGTCGCCGGCCAGGGCGGTCGCTGGAGCCTCAAGCCGCAGGTGGGCGAAGGTCTCTTCGCCGGGATTCAGTTCTTCACGATCGAGCAACACGGCGCGGGCCAGCACCTCGCTTGTTCCCAAGTGGAACCGGACCCTTGCCCGGTTCCGCAAGGCACGAGGGGCATCTTTTAGCAGCGCCAGCGAGACGTCGAAGGCCATAGCCGGCTTGAGCGTGCCAGCAAAAGCCAGGAGATCGCCTCGATTGAGCTGATCCACTTCCAGGCCGGGCAGGTTGACCGCGACCCGCTGTCCTGCCCAGGCCTGCTCCACTGTCTGGCCGTGGACCTGCAGGCGGCGGACCCGTGAACGCAGCTCCCGGGGCAGGACGACTACCTCGTCTCCGACCTTCACCATCCCGGACCAGAGAGTGCCGGTGACCACGGTACCGAATCCCTTCATGGTGAAGACCCGGTCGATGGGGAGGCGAAAGATGCCATCATGGCGCTTCGGTTCAACCGTCTCGGACATCTCGCGGAGAGCCGTCCGCAACTGAGCAAGCCCCTGCCCGGTGACAGAAGAAACCGGGATCACCGGCGCCGCCTCGAGAAAGGTCCCGGCCAGGAACGCCTCCAAATCGGCCTGCACCATCTCCAGCCAGTCTGGCTCGACGATATCGACCTTCGTCAGCGCGACAATGCCTCGCTTGACCTGAAGCAGCTCGCAGATATGGAGATGCTCTCGCGTCTGCGGCATGACCCCCTCGTCAGCGCCGATGACCAGCACCACCAGATCGATCCCTCCGACGCCCGCGAGCATGGTCTTGACGAACCGTTCATGCCCAGGGACATCGACGATCCCTAGATGCAGGTCATCGGACAAAACCAGGTTGGCAAAGCCCAGCTCGATGGAGATCCCTCGCTCCTTCTCCTCCTTCAAGCGGTCGGTGTCGATGCCGGTCAGGGCCTTGACGAGCGAGGTCTTCCCATGATCGATGTGGCCAGCGGTTCCGACGATGATATGCTTCATCGCCATGGTGGCATCGTAGCATAGCGTCTGAGCGGCGGCAAGGTTGAAGTCCCGTGGTGATTCGTGAAGGCGGCAGTATGAAGTTCGTAGCTGTTATCTCCTCTGGCGTGAGCGCAGGGGCTCGGAAAAGCTTGACATGCGGGGGGAGCATCTGATAAAAGCCAGTGCATCGTAGGTGGTAATGATAGTGACGACCGAGGCCGAGCGACATCCCCGGGTCATCTTCGCGGTTCTGCCGATCAAGCGGAGGGCTATGGCACCGCTGGCCGCGGGTGCCAATGGGGGGTCCTCAACAGGAGGGAACACCATGAAAAAGGGATTGTCTGTGATAGCTATCGCATTGCTCCTGGCGCTGCCGATGGGCGCCACAGCCTATGCCGAGGTCAAGGAGTTCATTGGCGAGGTGGTGAGGGTAAACCTGGCCAAAGGGATCCTGGACCTGGTGAAGGGAGGGCGTCACCTGAGGCTGGCTGTGAGGCAAGGCGCCGTACTCCTCGACGAAGGGGGGCAGCCCCTGAAGGGACTGAAGGATATCCAGGTCGGGGATTACATCCGCCAGGAATGCAAGGTCCAGGAGAAAGGGCTCTGCCTCGCTACGAAGATCAACATCTTAAAACGGGCGTGGCAGATGGAGGGGAGCCCCGAAGAATGATCGGCACCAGTCATCTTCGGTAATCCGTTATTCGACGCAATACAATCCACCTTCTAACCCGCCTGTTTTTTCGTCCAGCCCTTCACCTGCCATAGCAGGTGTAGATTACATCTTCGTTGTATTCCGCAGGGATTTGTCATTGTACACTACACGGACGCGAGCCAAGCCGGAAGACCGCATCACAAGTTCGAAGTTGATCCACTCCAGGCGGGTCATGCCGGGCTGTCCTACCTGAACTCACCCAGCAGTGAGCAGCAACCTCGAACATCTAGGAAGGTCGGCTGTTATCCCTTTATCTTTTCGCTTGAGCCCACGCGCTCACCCACCGAGAGGCAACTTTCCCTTGACGCCGCGTCAATGGG
Source organism: Candidatus Methylomirabilota bacterium (assembly GCA_016200385.1). Classification (GTDB taxonomy): domain Bacteria; phylum Methylomirabilota; class Methylomirabilia; order Methylomirabilales; family Methylomirabilaceae; genus Methylomirabilis. Next base: position 12,054 of record JACQEV010000136.1, on the reverse strand, counting down.
GACGTTATAAGAATCGTATGAGATTCCAGCGAAAGTTACTGATAGGCTTCTCGCTGATGGTGGTGCCTGTTCTGCTCATCAGCGCAGAGGCCATTTGGAACAACCGGGAGGAACGACAGGCCTTGCAGGCCCTCGGTAAGAGCATGGCGAGGACGCAAACATTTGCGGAACTCGAAGCGGCCTTGTTTCGGCAGAGTCGGCAGGTCTGGGGGTTTCTCACCGGCGCAGACCGTGAAGCGAAGGCGGAGTTCTTTCGATTGGAACAAGAGATCGGTGAACGGATGCGCCAGTGGAAGGGCGAACTGAAACCTGATGAGATGCACCTTGCCAACGAGATCGAAGAGATCCACGCCCAGATCTTCGGTGCTGGAAAGCAGGTCTTCTTGCTGTACCAGGCGGGGAACTGGAAGGCGGCCCTTGATGTGGCGAACCAGGAGTTGAAGGGCCGTCTCATTCCCGCGCTCAGCGCCAAGAACAAAGAGATCTATAGCGCAGCCCAAGAATACAGCTTACAGCGGGCCTATGCGAGGCTCGAGGAGATTCTGGGCGAAGAGCGCCGTGTACTCTCTTTGGTCATCGCGCTCTCCCTCGCGGTCGGGGCGGCCGCCTCTATCCTCATCTCCAGAAGCCTGGCCCGGCCACTCCACGAGCTGAAGGCGGCCATGGAGGTGGTTGGGCAGGGCCACCTGGATCACCCGATACCGATCCGCTCGAAGGACGAGGTCGGGGATCTTGCACAGGCATTCGCCCGGATGACCGACAGCCTCACGCGATCTCACGAAGCCATGGCTCGGCTCAACCGCGATCTGGAAACACAAATCAAGATGCTAGGGGAGACTCAGGCGCAGCTCATCCAGTCCGAAAAGCTGGCCTCGATCGGTGAGATGTCTGCCGCCGTTGCCCACGGCCTGCGCAACCCTCTCGCGAGCCTGAGGGCAGCCGCCCAGATCGCGCTTCGTCATGCCAAAGAAGCGCCCGTGGCGCAAGAGCACTTGAAAAGTGTCATTACCGAGGCAGACCGCCTGGACCGTCGCATCACACATTTGCTCAGCTTCTCCCGCCCCGCACCCTTTCGTCCCCTCCGGGAGCAGCTCCCACGACTGGTGGATGGCCTCCTGCCGACCTTCGCCCGCCAACTCAAGGACCGTGCGATCCGACTTGAGACCGATCTGCCGAACGACCTTCCTGAGGTGCATGTCGATCCCATCCAGTTGGAGCAGGCACTGGGCGAGGTCATCTCAAACGCCCTCGTGCCTCAGGGCGGTCATCTCATGATCCGGGGATATCACAAGCGACAAGACGGCACCGCCGGACAGGTTGTCATCGAGATTGCGGACACGGGGGATGGGATCCCCGAACATGTGCTCCCATCGGTCTGCAATCCATTTTTTACGACGAGGGCGGAGGGCACCGGCCTCGGCCTCGCTATTGCCAAACGGTACGTGGCTCAGAATGGCGGAACTCTCGACATCGCCAGTACGCCAGGTGCTGGAACGACCGTGAGGATCAGCCTGCCAGCCTCGGCTGTGCGCCAGGAGAGGACAACATGAATCCCTTTACGATTTTGATCGTGGACGATGAGCGCACCTTGGCGCGCTCGATCAAGCTTTTTCTTGCCGAGCAGGGGTACGAAGCAGAGGTGGCTGAGAACGCCGACAAGGCGCTCGAGCTCCTGGATCGTCTCCGTCCCGATCTGGTCTTCCTGGATGTGTCCCTTCCCGGCATGAGCGGCATCGAGCTGCTCAAGCGGATCAAGGAGTTCGATCGCAATATCGCTGTCGCCATCATGACTGCCTACGGGTCCATTGAAGGGGCGGTAGAAGCGGTCAAACTTGGAGCCTTCGATTACATCAAGAAACCGGTCGATCTGGATGAGCTGAAGCTCCTGGCTGACCGGGCGCGTGAAATCTCCCGAATGCGCCAGGAACTCTCCTACTACAGGGAGCGGGAGGTTCGGGGGCTTCCGATCAAGGGAATCATCGGCAAATGCGAGGCGATCCTCGAGGTCATCGCTCGGGTACAGCAGATCGCGGCCCTGGAAGAGAGCCCGCCCATCCTGATCACGGGTGAAACCGGGACCGGCAAGGGGTTAGTAGCTCGCACGCTGCACAGCCAGAGCCGGCGGGCCTCGCGCCCGTTCATCGAGGTGAACTGCACCGCTCTGCCCGGCACGCTGATGGAGGCGGAACTGTTCGGGTACGAGCGGGGGGCGTTCACGGATGCCAAGGAATCGAAGATGGGCCTTTTTGAGGCTGCCGATGGGGGCTTCCTCTTCCTGGACGAGGTGGGAGACATCGAGCTCTCCCTGCAAGGAAAACTGCTCCGAGCCATCGAAGAGGGGGTGATCCGACGGATCGGGGGACTGCGCGACAGGCGAGTCGATGTCAACATCGTCGCCGCTACCCACCTGGACCTCGAAGAAGAGGTCAAGGCCGGACGCTTCAGAAAGGACCTTTACTACCGTCTCGCCGTCATCACGATCGATCTGCCGCCGCTTCGCGAGCGTGGCGAAGACATCCTCATGCTGGCCACCCACTACCTTGATAAGTTCAATGCCAAGTATGGTAAGGCTGTCCGAGGCATCGACGACAAAGCCGTGCGCATCTTAATGGAGTATCCCTGGCCCGGTAATGTCCGGGAGCTGAGCCATGTCATCGAGCGAGCCGTCCTGTGGAGCCAAGGGGAGCGTCTTGCGGAGGAACAGCTTGCGCTGGCGACCTCTCCTCAGGCTCTCACATCGACCTCCCAGCCTCCCCCCATCGCTCCTGTCCAGGGCACTCTTCCGCCGGAAGGGATCGCCCTAGCCGAGTGGGAGAGATCGCTGATAGAGCAGGCTTTGAGGGAATGCGCGGGGAATCAGACCAAGGCTGCCAAACGTCTTGGCATCAGCCGAGACACTCTCCGTTACCGGCTGAAGAAGTACGGTCTCAGCCAGTAAGCCGGGTCATCTCCCCCACTGCGCTATTTCCCCCATCTGCTCCGCCAATTCTAACGCAAGGCGTAAAAGCCATAACCACTAATATTCCCTTTACTTTCAACGACTTTCAAACCAGCCGCCCGATTCTACTTTTGAGCTGAACTGGCATGACTTGTGCTATAGGAAGGCGAAGTGTGACTGAAGTCACGAAGATTTTTCAGATATAACGCGATGACAAAGGAGGTGATCTGAGCATGGCGTGGGTGAAGCCCGAATTCAAAGAGGTCCGGATGGACGCGGAGATCAATTCTTATATCCTCGTCCTGGAGTAAACCGCTTCTGTAAGGTTTCCTGAGATGGGCCTCCCCGCGTTACTGACACGCAGGGAGGCCCGTTTCCTTGTTGAGACGTTATAGAGAACTGAGTCTCTTAGGGAAGAAGGGAACATCACATGCGAGTTCGAGTGTTGGGATCGGGGGCGGGTGGAGGCTTTCCGCAATGGAACTGCAACTGCGACAACTGTCGCGGCGTGCGCTCGGGGACCCGGCGCGCCAAGCCAAGGACCCAGTCATCGATTGCCGTGAGCGCCGACGGCGTGCGCTGGTACCCCATCAATGCCAGTCCTGACATCCGCCAGCAGATCGAATCGTTCAGCGCCCTGCACGCGACCGGGTCTGTCCGTGGAACGCCGATTCAAGCGATCCTCCTCACCAATGCCGACATCGATCACATCACCGGGCTGCTCTCCCTCAGGGAGTTCCAGCCACTCTGCATCTATTCGACCAAGCAGGTGATGGATTGGGTGCTCGAACCGAACGCGGTCTTCCGGGCGATCCGCCTCTTCCCGTCCCAGTGCACCTGGAAAACCGTCATCACCTCCGGCCGGCACGAGATCATCGGGGTGGACGGCAGGGACAGTGGCCTCAGGTACGAGGCGTTCGCCGTCCCAAGCAAACCACCGGCCTACCTGATGGATCTTGTCTCAGATTGGAGCGAGGAGACCATCGGCTATAAGATCACCGATGTGACGAGTGGGCGATCCCTTGCCTATGTCCCGGGAATCAAGCAGATCGATCCTGAGATGTTGGCCATCCTCGGTGGTTGCAACTGTCTCTTCTTCGATGGAACGTTCTGGTCCGATGATGAATTGATCAAGCTGGGAATCGCTCAGAAAAGCGCCCTGGCGATCGGGCATATCCCGATCGGCGGGCCGGATGGAAGCTTGAGGAAACTAGCTACGCTCCGCGACGTGAGGAAAATTTATATCCACATCAACAATACGAACCCGATTCTCATCGAGGATTCCTCCGAGCGCCAGGCCGTCGAAGACACCGGGTGTGAAGTGGCGTTTGACGGCATGGATCTTGAGGTGTAAGGGCTGAGAAAGGGAACCAGAATGGCTAACATTGAAAGCCGAGAGCTGTTGAGCGCGGAAGAGTTCACGAAGCGGCTCCGTGAGGTGGGCGAGGAGGGGTATCATGATAAACACCCCTTCCACCTCCTGATGCACGAGGGAAAGCTGACGAAGCCCCAGTTGCAGGCGTGGGTCGCGAATCGCTTTTACTACCAGGCCCTCATCCCGAAGAAGGATGCGACGATCCTGAGCAAGTCTGACGATACGGCCTTCCGCAGGGCCTGGATCCACCGCATCGTGGACCACGACGGCGCCCGGGCAGGCCAGGGCGGCATCCACAAGTGGCTCGTGCTGGCCGAGGCCACCGGGCTGCAACGGGAAGAGGTCGAGAGCTTTCGCCTGGTGCTTCCTGCCGTTCGGTTCGCCGTTGACGGGTATCTCTTCTTCGTCCAGACCCACTCCTTGCTGGAATCCGTCGCCTCCTCGCTCACCGAGCTGTTCGCGCCGACGCTTCACGCCACTCGGCTGCCGGCCTTCGAGCAGCACTATCCCTGGGTGGACACGAAGGGCCTCGAGTATTTCAGGGCCCGCCTGATCGAGGCACCTCGGGACGTGGAATTCGGGTTGCAGTACGTCCTGGAACACTGCACGACCCGCGAGCTGCAGGAGAAGGCGATCGTCGCCCTTACGACCAAGTGTCACATCCTCTGGAGCCTTCTGGACGCCCTCTACTTCGCCTACATCTCACCAGGATGGCCCCCGCCGCTGTGGCAGAGATGAGCGAGCCTCGGATGGGGGACCCTGCAGCCGACGCCTCCGCGGCGTGGCGCCCGCGCCTGGCGCCGAGGGCCCGCCTCCGCTGGGACGAGGTGGAGAAGCGGTACATGCTGGTCTTCCCGGAGGCGGCGCTGATGCTGAACGAAACGGCACCGGAGATCCTGAAGCTGTGCGATGGCGAGCACACCATCGAGGGAATCGTCGATTCCCTGGTCCAGCGTTTTGCCGGGATCGAACGGAAGACCATCGAAGAGGATGTCACGAGCTTTGTCGCGCGGATCCGAGCGCGCGGCCTGCTGGAGGGGTAGATGGGAGCCCCAAGACCGTACACGCTGGTCGCCGAGCTGACCTACAAATGCCCGCTGAAGTGTCTGTACTGTTCGAATCCGGTGAACTTCCACGAGATGCGCAACTAGCTCAGCACCGAGCAATGGGTCAGGACGTTTTCGGAGGCCGCAGACCTTGGCGTGGTCCAGCTCCACTTGTCGGGGGGCGAGCCGGTGGTCCGTAAGGACCTGCCCGAGCTGATCCGGCATGCTCACTCGCGCGACCTGTATACGAACCTGATCACCGGCGGGACCCTGCTGAACGAGGAGATGCTGCGCCAGTTCCGGGACTGCGGGCTCGATCATATCCAGTTGAGCATTCAGGACACCGACCGCAGGACGGCCGAACTGGTCGCCGGGATCCGGTCCTACGACAAGAAGCTCGAGATCGCCCCACTGATCAAGAAGCTCGGGTTGTCGCTGACCATCAACGTGGTCATGCACCGGATGAACATCGATCATGTCCCGGCGCTGATCACCCAGGCGGCCGAGCTGGGAGCCCAGCGACTGGAGCTCGCCAACACGCAGTACCATGCCTGGGCGGAGAAGAATCGAAACGCGCTGATGCCGACGCGGGCTCAGCTCGACCAGGCAGAGGCGGTGGTCTTCGAGGCGCGACCGCGGTACCAGGGCACGATGGAGATCGCCTACGTCAAGGCCAACTATTATTCGGAGCATCCAAAACCCTGTATGGGCGGCTGGGCGAGAAGCTATATGGTTATCACCCCCACCGGCGAGGTGCTGCCTTGCCATGCGGCCCATGTGATCCCCGGACTTCACTTCGACAGCGTCCGCGACCAGTCTCTGACCACGATCTGGGCGGAGTCAAAGGGCCTCAATGCCTTCCGCGGCGAGAGCTGGATGCAGGAGCCCTGCAAAAGCTGCCCCATGAAGACGATCGACTTCGGTGGCTGCCGTTGCCAGGCGTTCATGCTGGCCGGTGACGCCGCGGTCGCCGATCCTGTTTGTTCTCTCTCCCCCCACCATGATATCATCCAAGAAGCGATAGCACAGGCGGAGCAAGGTGACGGTCGCTTCATCTACCGGGATTCCAGGAACAGCGAACGCCTCTCGATCCGCCCCCTCGAACCTGCCTCTCGCTAATTCACACGCTGGAGCTTCACCCGCGCGATCAGGCATTCGGCTGAGGAGAGACTGGTTTGCCCAACAAACCGGACAGACAAAAGGGGAAGAGGAAAATGGATACTGACATCGCCGTCATGGGAGGTCTGACCATTCTCATGGTTGTATGGGCTTTCTTCAGGGACCGCGGTCTGCCACTCCGTGGCTTCCAGGCAGCCTTCACACTCCTAGAGGACGTCTGGCTTCCACTTCTTCTGGGCTTCTGCCTCGCAGGACTGTTCGAGGTCATGGTCTCCCGCGACATGCTCGTCAAGTGGATGGGAGAGGAATCCGGCTTTCAAGGGATCCTCCTCGGGTGGCTGACGGGTCTCCTGATCCCCGGGGGACCCTATGTCGTGTTCCCTGTCGCCGCTTCCCTCCTCAGAGAAGGGATGGGGGTCGGACCCCTGCTCACCTTCATCACGGCCAAGTCCCTCCTCTCCCCGATACGGATGTTCACCTGGGAGGTGCCATTCCTCGGGTGGGCGTTCGTCACGGCCAGGACCGTCCCAAGCCTGTTGCTTCCGCCCATCGTTGGCATCGTCGGCCATCGCCTCTTTACCCTCTTCCCACGGTAATGCCGCCCAGCGCTTTGCGGATTACTCCCACTGCCCAAGAGCTCTTTGACTTCAGGGGAGATGCCCTCATCCTCCCACTCATAGAAGAGGGCGAACCTCTCCGAGGCCCCCTGAAGAAGATCGATGAGATCCTCCTGGGTGCCATTGCCCGCACTCTTCGTCGCAAGGTCTTCCGGGGCAAACCCTCTGAGCGATATCTCCTGCATCCTTCGACACGACTCAGCGTCCAGCAACTCCTGCTCATCGGTCTCGGCAAAGCGTCGGAACTCACCCCGGACCGTATCCGGCAGGCGACGGCCGAGGCGCTTCGTCAGCTCCTAACGCTCAAGTCCCGCAGAGTCGCGATCGCCCTCGATCATATTGACTGGGGACACCTCGCAGGAGAGACAATCGCCCAGACGATCACGGAAGGGGCGCTCCTTGGCCTCCACCGCTTCGATTCGTACAAACATGAAGAACGCGGGAACGGCGACCGGGAGGTCGAGTCCCTCACGCTGCTTTGCTCGGATCGGGAGACAGTGCGATCGCTCAAACGCGCCATAGGGCGGGGCGAGACTCTCGCGCGGGCGACCAATCTGGCGCGTGATCTGATCAATGAGCCGGCCAACGTCCTGACGCCGACAGAGCTGGCCGCCAGGGCCAGGGACGTGGCCCGTCGATACGGCCTGGCGGCCGAGGTCCTGGATCGGGACGCCATGCGGCGCCTGGGAATGGGCGCTCTGCTGGGGGTTGCCCAGGGGAGCGCGAACCCACCCCGGCTCATCATTCTCAGGCATCGAGGGGGCGATGATCACGCACAACCCGCGCTCGGACTGGTAGGCAAGGGGGTGACGTTTGACGCCGGCGGGATCTCCATCAAGGCGAGCGAGGGGATGGAAACGATGAAGGGCGACATGGCCGGCGCGGCTGCGGTCATCGGCGCCATGATGGGCATCGCGGCTCTGCGGCTTCCCATCCATGCCGTGGGCGTGATCCCAGCCGTGGAGAACCTGCCGAGCGGCTCCGCGCAACGGCCGGGCGACATTGTTCGCGCGATGGACGGCACGACAATCGAGGTGATCAACACCGACGCGGAGGGTCGCCTGATCCTCTCGGACGCGCTCTGCTACACGCGTCGCCTTGGCGCCAGACGCCTGGTGGACGTGGCCACCCTTACGGGCGGGGTTGTAGTGGCCCTGGGCTCAGTCCGCACAGGATTCTTTTCCAACGATCGGACGCTAGCTCAGCAGGTACAGGGGGCAGGAGAGGCAACAGGTGAGAAGCTGTGGGAGTTGCCACTGGATGACGAATACGAAGAACTCATCAAGAGCGACTGCGCGGATCTCAAGAACACTGGAGGGGGGAAGAAGGCGCCCGCAATCGGAGCGGCGCGGTTCCTCAAACACTTCGTCGGCGACACGCCGTGGGTTCACCTAGATATCAACGGCACGTGGCTTCAGGAGAAAGCCCAAGGCTATCAGCCGAAGGGCGCGACCGGCGTCATGGTCCGGACCTTGATCCACTTGGCGGCAACTCTCGCATCCGGGCGAGCGCGCTAACCCCGTCCTTCGGTAGGGGTGCTGCTTGCTGCGCCCCTCAAGGGCAGGGCAAGCCCTCCGACACCCCAGCCGTTCGTCCTGAGCCCTTCGACAAAGCTCAGGACAGGCCCTGCCCCTACACGTGAACCTTCGATTGGTCTAACGACGTTCATTCATCGGTCCCCAAAGGTCGGTTTGCGCTTCTCGAGGAACGCCCGCATACTTTCCTGGGCGTCCTCGGTCAACGCCGTCGCAGCCATGACCTCCATCGCGTAGGCGTAAGCCTTCGGTTGATTCATATCGATCTGGGCCTAGAAAGCCTGCTTGCCGATCCCCTTGGAGAGGCCGCTTCCCCGGATAAGCTCCAAGCCTCCCTTTTGATTTCGCAAGGGTCGTGCCACCACGGCCCGCCCCTGCAAGCGGCATGACGGAATCGGTTGCCTGTTGCGCGCTGGTTAGCTGCCCCTGTAAACGTCACGACGATGTCCAACCCGTACCACAACGACCTCCAAGACATCGTCGCGGATTTCATAAATGATTCGGTAGACGCCCTGCCAGACACGATACCTCTCCTGTCCCGAGAGTTTCTCGGAGCCGGGACCACGCGGCTCGTCTGATAAGGTATCGAAGCGTCTTAGAATCCGGGCCACATCCTTCTTCGGAATGCCGCGCAAATCCTTGGTGACGGACTTCCTGAAGAGGAGCCTATATTTTCCCACGTGCCTTCAGGTCTCTGAGGATCTCCTCGTAAGTCATCGTGGGCTCGTTGGCTCTCTCGTCGAAGGCAGCCAGGTCCTCTTGGTCCTCCTGTAAAGCTCTCCGCACGGCCTCGTTGACGAGCTCCGACAGCGACCGCTGTGTCCACGCGGCCTTGACACGCAGCGCCTTCTGGAGTTCCGGTTCAAAGTAGATGGTGGATCGCCTCTGTTCCTGGCTCATCGGGTATCACCTCCGATGGAAACGCTAGCATTTTATTGTCAAGATGTCAAGTCACCATGACGTCAGTAAGTCTGGTTGCAGTTGGCGCTTGGGTTCAGCGGGGGGCAAAGCCCTTCCGCTGCCACCCGTTGTTATGCGCCGCGCTTCAGTGTGGCAGAATACAACGGCCCTCTGGGAATCCGCGAACCCCAGAGGGCCATACTGATTCACCCGTGCACCGCCAGCCGATCTTCGCTTTGGCTGCATTGCCTCCTCGGCCCCCGCCAATCCCACCCCCTTACGGGAGCGCCACGGTGACCCGCCGACGTGCAATGATGCCACCCAAGGCCAACGTGATTGTGAAGCTAGACGTTGCCCCCTACTTGTCCCTGAATACCGGCTTCCGCTTTTCCAAGAAAGCCCGCATCCCTTCCTGCGCGTCCTCAGTCAGGGCCGTCGCCGCCATAACCTCCATCGCGTAGGCGTATGCCTTCGGCTGATCCATGTCGATCTGCGCATAAAACGCCTGCTTGCCGATCCCTTTGGAAAGGCCGCTGCCGCGCGTCGCCCGCTCCAAGAGAAGTCGAGTTTCCTCATCTAGGCGATCGGCGGGGACGACCTTGTTGACGAGTCCCCAGGCAGCGGCCGTCTTGGCGTCAATGGGATCCCCAGTCATTAGCATCTCGAGCGCCCACTTCCGGCTAATGGAACGGCTGACAGCCACCATCGGCGTCGTGCAGAACCATCCTCCCTTGCCTCCGGGAGTGGCAAAGGAGGCGGTGTCCGATGCCACCGCCAGATCGCAGGAGGCGACGAGCTGACAGCCGGCCGCGGTGGCCAGCCCGTGGACTTTCGCCACCACCGGCTGGGGAATTGATTGGATCACCGTCATCAGCTCGGTGCAGGTCGCCAGAAGAGTCCGCATTGCGCCTAAACCGCGTCCGAGAACGTCGGTGAAGTCGTGGCCAGCGCAAAAGATGGGACCGGCTCCGGCCAGGATGACTCCTCGGGATTTGCCGGCGCCCACCGTCCGAAAGGCGTCGATCAACTCTTCCATGTGGTCCTGCGAGAGCGCATTGCGCAGCTCTGGACGATTCATCAGGACCGTAGTGAACTCCCCGTGCTCATGAACCTCGACGTTCCTCCCCGCCATGGCTAGCCTCCTCCCCCTCAACATAGCCTTCTCCCCTCAGGGGAGAAGGAATGAATGAGGAGAGCACGAATTGCCCATGTCATTTCACCGCAGCTTGACCGATTTGAGAAAGTACCTGAGATAGATGCCGAGCCCGCACGCAGCGATGCCCGATATGCTACCACGGAGAAGTGCCCCCACGCCACCGGGGTCGGGATAGTTCCTGATCTCCCAGACCGCATAGAAGAGAAAAAAGATGATTGCAGTCGTGATGAGGATCTTGTGTGCCGTAAGGATGGACACTGCGGATCTTCTGCCGATATAACGTCGCCTCAGACCGGCGAGCAAATGAACCGTCCCCTGGTATGCCTGTCGCCTTCCCTGCTTGCCCGCTGGTTGATCACTTCCTTGAAGCAGGCCCATCGAGGAAAAGCCCATGCCCACGCGCCCAAGCGTATCAAAGAATCCGTAACCTGGGAAGTGAATTACGGGGACCCGGCGCTTCGCTACGACGATGTGGGAACCGACGTGTGGTCAAGGCCTGCCCCTCTAGGCGGCGAGCCGTTACCCATGCGCCCTACCCAATCGAGCAGAACGAGGAAAGCCGCACTCAACCCATACATGATGGCGAACTCGGGGGACGCGGCGATGCCAAACTTGTTGTGCACGCCCGACGTGGTGAGGTGATAGGCATGGATCAAGCCAACCATGGACAGCACCGCGGCAGCCGTGGCCCAGTACGCGGCCTTCAAGAACTCGCGCTCGATCACGAACACGAGGGTAGCCGCAAGAATCATCGAGCTCAGCAGGAATCCCTGATTCAGCGCAATGACCCCGTGAATGTACAGGTCGTTGCCGAAGGCCGGTGCCACCTCGAAAAGCGTCTTGCCGGCCTTGCGAAGGCTCGTCTCGACAAGCAGGAGCGCCCATGCCGCCAGGGAGGGAATCAACCCGAAGGCGACGGCCAAGGCGTGCCTCTTGGGCACCTCCTGGAAGGCTTGAGCCGTGATAATGATGCCGATCCAGAGCAGAATTCCAAGGGTCGCCTCGAGCGGGACAATCTTGAGCACGAGGGTGATCCCGCCGAGCAGGCATAGGAGCGTCACGACTGCCCCGTTGAGAACGGAGTACCCGGCTCGTGCCCCCATCGCCTTCCAGCCAGGATGGCCAATGTAGATCGTGGTCGGGAATGCGCTGCCAAACAGCGCGGCCGCCAGGCTGCCGATCCCATTCGCCAGAAGCGATGGTCGCGTCTCGTAGCGGTCCCCCGCAGCCTCTGCGCTCTCGAGGTTTTGCAGCGACCCAATCACGTTGAAGAGGCCCATCGGAAAGATCACCGCCATATACTTCCAGCCCGTCGCGCTGGTCAGCAGGGCAAACAGATCTCCCGGCACCGGAACCGGCGGGTAGAAC
>JACQEV010000132.1 GCA_016200385.1 Candidatus Methylomirabilota bacterium | reverse complement strand
GAGTGGACTCGGCCCCAGCCTGACGGGGAGATCGACCACCCGGCCCGCCTCTACCTCATCGATCGACGAGGACGCATCCGGGAGATCTACAGTATCTCGTTCTTCGACGAGCGCCAGGCCTTCCTCGACATCCAGGCCCTGCTCCGGGAGTCTCAGTAACATGCGTGAGCGAGTTACACGTTAAAGGTATTTCTTTGCATTACAAGAAAATGGGTTCTTGCCCGTGTTCAAAGGTGGGAGTATCATCGTTCAATGATGCTCCCGCCGGGGAAGGACCGTCTCCATGGAGAATCGAATTGAAAACTGACGAGCCCACGATCACCATGAAGCCCAGAGGAACGGCTGCGCTATCACCCGCCCTGGATTCGGCGGCAGGAATTGTCATCTAAAAAGGCGAGAATGTTCTTGAACTATTATTTGCTTCTTATTGATATTAAAGATATTTATGCTTCAACGTATTGATGCGACACTCCCGAGTCATTCAGACCCATCGCAAGACCATTATGGAGGCATGGCATGAACACTGCGGCTAGCAGCGATCCCCGCAAATTCAAATGAGGCTAAGGCCCAGACATGAATATCGAATGGGATCCGAAAAAGGCGCTATCAAACTTTCGAAAGCACAGGGTGTCTTTCGAAGAGGCCGCAACGGCTTTACGCGATCCTATGGCTGCAACGGGCGCCGATCCAGACCATTCAGTCGGCGAATCTCGATACATCACATTTGGTGTCTCGGAACGCGGTCGATTGTTGGTGGTCGCTCACACAGAGCGCGGAGAAGCTATTCGAATCATTAGCGCTCGCCTCGCGAGGAAAGGAGAGCGGAGAATCTATGAAGAAAGCTAAGGGAGCTCAAGAAGACGAGTTGCGCCCAGAGTACAAACCTTCCGACTTTACTGGTCCATTGGTTCGCGGGAAGTACGCGAAGCGTCTGCGCGAGTCCTCGAATGTTGTTGTTCTTAAGCCCGAGGTGGCGGCAGCTTTTCCAAACGAAGAGGCTGTCAATACCGCGCTGTTGTCGCTGATCAACATCGCGAAATCCACTGCGCGCCTAACAAAGCGCTCAAGCGGACGCGCGAGGACGCACGCCACTTAGCGCTATCGGCATACATTCCTATAGAGCCCTGGATCTTCAGGGAAAACAGGAATTTCGAATAGTGAAGAGACCATGAAGCTTTCCGTTGAAGTAAGCGACGACGACAAGAGGCGGCTTTGGGAGAAGGTGAGGTTGAGGGGCTCTGCGGAAATCTGGATTTGAACTCTGTTTTGGGGATTCTGCGGGAACGGCGGGTTACACGACGCCCCCTTCTCCCCCTTGCTCGGCCGGGTTCCGGTCGGCCCTGATGGCCGCGCACCCTGAGGTGCTATACTGAGCATGGCTGCAGTGTTTGACCGGTCTGGGTGTTTAAGATAGTCTTGCCAAGATATGGAAATCGCAGCAAAATCCCCTTCGGCAATAAAGGGCCGGCATCCGTGTTATAGTGTCATAAGCCTGGGTTATACTGACCAGTATACTCAACAGTTAGGCGAACACGGGCAGTATGAACGTGGAATAATGCCAACAGTTCTCAGACTCGGGCCATACCGTTTCTTCTTCTATGCAGGGGATCGCGATGAGCCGTCGCATGTCCATGTCCAGCGTGAGAACAAACTGGCAAAGTTCTGGCTTGACCCGATCCGATTGCGCAGGAGTAGAGGATTTTCCCGCACGGAGATTCGTCGAATCCACAAGCTTGTAAACGAGCACCACACATCACTGGTGGAGGCGTGGAATGAGTATTTCCGTGGTTGAAATTGCAGTCCCCAGCGCCGAAAATGTCATGGTCACGGATGATGCCTTGAGTGTTGATCTAAGCGATGGACGAACCATCTCGGCTCCACTGGCTTGGTTTCCTCGGCTAGTGCATGCCACCCAGCAGGAGCGCGACAAATGGCGGCTAATCGGGAAAGGGCATGGTATCCATTGGGAAGACATTGACGAAGATATAAGCGTTGAAGGCTTATTGGCCGGTAAGCCATCAGGGGAAAGCCAAGCGTCCTTCAAGAAATGGCTCGAGAGACGAGCCACTCGCCTAACGAGGCGCTCCAGCGGACGCTCTCTTCGTTCGCGCCGCTGAGCTTGGTCGATGCGCCGACAAGCCGCACCTCTGGAAGGCCGACATTGCGGCCTCAGTTGACGGATTCAACCAGTGGTTCATGCGCTTTGCGCCCGAGGCGTTCCGTTCCACGCGGGTGGAAACGACCGAACACGTCAAGGCGGCGCTCTTGGCAACCAACGACCTGCGCACCCTGAACGCAGCCACGCTGAAGGCCAACCCAGGCGCGCTCCCGACACTACGAATCTGCGCCGCCCGTCGGCAGCGTCCGAGCTGTGGTCCCGCCAAGCTCTTGGACTGGCTCCGGCCGCGGCATCCTGGCGCGGACCTGCAACGGGCAATCCACGCTTTGCCGACGGAAAGGATATCGCGGTGAGTATTGCCCAGGTCATCAGCCTCATCAATCAGATGGAGGCCGACGGCGTCGTGGCGCGCTATGCCATCGGCGGGGCGGTGGGGGCAACGTTCTACCTGGAGCCGCTGGCCACGCTGGACGTGGACATCTTCGTCGCGTTCCGTCACCAGGCCGGTCGGGTGGTGGTCAGCCCGCGCCCTATATTTGACTATCTCACTGCCCGAGGCGGCGTGGTCGAGGGCGAATACATCGTGCTGGCCGGCTGGCCGGTTCAATTTTTGCCGGCCACGAGTCCGCTCGTGGAAGAGGCGTTGGCCGAGGCCGTGACCGTGGACGTGGAGGGCACGCCGGCGCGGGTCTTCACGGCGGAACACCTCGCCGCCATCGCCTTGCAGACCGGGAGGGCCAAGGATCACGCCCGCCTGCTCCAGTTCATCGAGGCCGCGGCGATCAACGCGGAGCGGTTTCAGACGCTGGTGCGCCGGCACGGGCTGCTTGACCGCTGGCAGACATTCGAACGAAGATTCCTACAAGGCCCGCCATGACGTTCGATCTTCAACGCATTTTCGAAAGCAAGTGCGCCTTGCGGCGCTCGCTGGCACAGCGTCCGGTGGCGGAGAAACTGGTCTTGCTGGACGTGCTGCGCGATCGGGCTCTCGCCATCCGCGCCGCCGCCAAACGGCAGGCGGCGACGATGGGTCGGGAGTCCCGGTCGGAACACCGCGCCAAGCCCCGGAATGCTTGACCATGCCCAAGCGCCAGAAACCGCCCCAATCGACGTTTCAGCAGCACATCGCGGATTTCCTGGTTCGTGTGCATGGTTGCGCCGTGCTCGACCAGGCGGAGATCACCGACACCAAGCAACGCGGCTTCCCGAAGCGCTACCTGCGGCCCATCCTGCCCAGCCCACGCTTCCTGAAGACGACCGTCATCGACGCTGACGAAGACGGCCACCCGCTCATCGAACGCCAACTGTGCGTCATCGACTGCGACCTTTCTGAAGCAGTCCTGCGGACTCGGCACCCACCCCCGTTCCTTTGCACGTACATGGGACGCGGCTCCGACCAGAAGCAGCCTTTCCGGTTCATCTGGAACCGTTCTCAGGCCATTGGTACAAACCTCTATCTCATGCTGTACCCCAAGAATGGCCTCGCGCGCATGTTGCGCGACCACGCTGACCGCGCCGCCGACGTGTTCGCTCTGCTCGGGCAGGTGACCGGCCACGAACTCCGCGG
>JACQEV010000122.1 GCA_016200385.1 Candidatus Methylomirabilota bacterium | reverse complement strand
TTGTAGGGGCAGGGCTTGCCCTGCCCATAGGGGGCGCAGCAAGCAGCGCCCCTACGCGATCTGCGTACGCCACGTTGGTCGGCGAGGGGCCTCCCAGGGGATCAACTGCCTGATTGTCAGTGCTAGGTTTCAGGCTGGATATCGGCGTCCTTGAGGATCTTGCGTAGCAGTCCCCGTCCGAGCGTCTTCCCGGAGTGGGTGGGCACAGTGGTCCATCGCCCATCGGGATGCCGGTACACCGCGTGGCTTCCCCTCTGGCGAATGAACTGAAAGCCGTGCTGTTCGAGCAGGGCGATGATCTGGCGGGTGTTTAGAGCGGGGAGCTTGGCGGTCACACGGTGACCGTGAGCGTGGCCGTGCCCATCTCCCGTGGGATCGGCTCGCCAAGGTCTCGCCGGGCTTCCAGATGGAGTTCGATCGCCTCACGGATGTTGGCGAGGGCCTGCTCATACGTCTCGCCCTGCGTGTAGCAACCTTGGAGGGCGGGGCATGTGGCGACGAACATGCCATCTTCATCCTGTTCAATCACAACAGTAAAAGTATGCTGGGGCATGGAACCTCCCACCTTATTTGACATCAATGTACCACAGGCGGACAGGTATCACAAGGCTTGTCACTGAGGGGTACTGTCCTAATTCAAGCCCGCTGGAGGAAGTGACGCTGGCTCGAAAGCCCCTTCACGTGTCATTGCGAGCCGCAGGCGAAGCAATCCCACCGTTCTTCAAGATGTGGGACAGCAGAACGGTTGGATTGCCACGTTCCCGTTGGTCGCTCGCAATGACCGCGCTACGACACGGGATCCCTTGGCCATAGCTGCAAGCAAATTAGGACAGTACCCACTGAGGCTGCGCGGGCCGGCTATTTGTGGCTTCCAGGATGAGTTCTAGCGCGTCTTTGAGATTCTCTCGCGCCTCCTTGAGCGTCCGTCCCTGCGTGTTGACTCCGGGGATCTCTTCTACCCAGGCGGTGTACCACCTTCCCCGCTTCTCAAACACGGCCGTGAACTGCCGTTCCATACCGAGCACCTCCTAAGACGTTCCCAGATACTCCTCGCCAACTCTAATCGCCGAGGATGGCCTTGTCGAAGGAAAACCCCCCGTCGGCACCCGTGGCCAGCGGGGGATCAAAGTGTCGATCGGAGATGGCGCGGAAACCTTTAGTCTCAACTCTCCACAACCCGCCTGCACTTTTTTCCGCTTGACATCGTGGGGGGGGGGGCGTGATAGATTGCCATCCCTAAAGGAGATCGCGATGGTGCCGCCGTGACCATAGGACCTCTGCCACCCGTCGCAGTGTGGTTGGCGTACGATGCAGCCTAACGCCTTCCCGGGAAGAACTTAGCCCGGGAGGGCGTTTGTGTTTGTGAGTCGAGGGGGGAAGGGCTTCTTACCGCGGTACTTCGCAGCCTTGGGCAGAAAGCCCTGCCGCTGCGGAAGTGCGCAGCACCTCTCCTGGGAGAGACCAGCATGAACCAGGTGGCGTCCCGGGGCCGGGATTCCCGGAGGAACGAGGAAGGGTCGGATACTATGCCTGTGGGAAGGGATTCCCGAACGCCGGTTCGGGAATGAACGAGTCATCCGCCATTGCCCACGATGGGTAGAAAGGAAAGGCCATGAAAAGCACAAGTAGACTGACCAAGGGGATGTTCACGATCCTTCTCGGTTTAATGGTGGTCGTTTTTGCCAGTGACACCTTCGCCCAAGGTACCTGGACCACCAAGGCCCCGATGCCGACGGCGCGGGTTTTCTTGGCAACCGGAGTAATCAATGGGCATTTGTATGCAGTAGGAGGGTCACCCGGCCTCACTGCTAATGAGGTGTATGACCCGGTGACCAACACCTGGGCCATCAAGGCTTCCGCACCTACGTCCAGGATAGAAGCCAGCGCGGCGGGCATCGCCGGCAAGCTCTACGTTGTGGGAGGATGTATTAATTCTGATTGTCGAATCGGCACCACGAACATATTGGAGGTCTATGACGAGGCGACCGATAGCTGGGCGACCAAGGCCGCGATGCCGACGGCAAGCCATCAAATGGCGATTGGCGCGATTGGCGGCAAACTCTACGTAGTTGGAGGAGACGGACCATGTCCTCCGTGCAACACCATCGCCGCGCTCCAGGTCTACGATCCGGCCACCGATACCTGGGCGACAAAAGCCGCCATGCCGGCTCCTCGTCATGTCCTCGGGGCGGGGGAAGTCAACGGCATCCTCTACGCGGTGAGCGGCGCCCTTGCCGACGACACATTTGTCAATACGGTCGAAGCCTATGATCCCGCAACTGATAGCTGGACGACCGTGGCCCCGATCCCAACGGTCCGCACCGAACCGCAACCTCAGGGGATCAATGGGGTGCTTTACGTGGCGGGCAGCGGGCCTGGCGGCACCCCAATCGCGACGCTCGAGGCCTTCACTCCGGTCATCGAGGTGGCCATCGACATCACGCCGGGCAGCTTCCCGAACAGCATCAACCCGCGCAGCCTTGGGGTGGTTCCGGTGGCCATACTGACGACTGGAACCTTTGATGCCACTACCGTGGATCCGAACACAGTCCGCTTTGGCCGAACGGGGACCGAGGCTGCTCCGGTGCACTTTGCCCTGCAGGATGTGGACGGAGACGGGGACATCGATCTGATCCTCCAATTCAACACCCAGGACACAGGCATTGTGTGTGGGGAGACCTCCGCTTCCCTCACAGGGCAGACCTTTGGCGGGCAGGCGGTCGAGGGCTCCGATTCCATCAGGACGGTGCCCTGCAAGTAGGAGGTTCCCATAGGTCAGCACTGGCAGACCACTCGGGGTTGCCGGAGTACAATTGAACAGAGCATAGCGACTTCAGCAACGCTAAACCCAACAGGGGGAGAAATTCGCTTGGTCCAACAGTTCCCAGGTCAGGGAGAGGCAATAGGCCGTCACGTGGCTCTGGTCTCGCCTGAGTAGTTCGCAGATAACGGCCCTTGGCTGTTTAGAACTTGGCGGGTTCAACACCCAGGAGGTGGACCGAAGAGGCAGAGTCAAGGTGGTCGGGGAAAATGATCAGGTTCTTGCCAGTGGCGGCTGCGGAGGGGACCGAAGCGATCTGACGTGAAAGGTCATTCTGAGCGACGCGAAGAATCTCGGAGAGATTGCCTCGGCTACGCCTCGCAACGACACGGTGTGTCGGATTGCCACGCTCCTTTCAGTCGCTCGCAATGACAACGTAAAGGCACTTATCGCGTTTGTATTAGAAAGCGACAATCGACTCAGATGTTCCACTTGCGGCAGAACGCAGCGGCAGTGAGGATGGGGATTGCTTCAAACATCTTTAAGGCAAGAAGATGTTCATCCCCTGAGATCACTGC
>JACQEV010000121.1 GCA_016200385.1 Candidatus Methylomirabilota bacterium | reverse complement strand
GAACCTGGCCCTGTTGGAGGAGCGGGAACGGATCGCCATGGACCTCCACGACGGGATCATTCAGTCGATCTATGCTGTCGGCCTTAACCTGGAAGGGTGCGCCGAGCGAGTCAAGGAGGATCCGCGCGGGGTGAGGGAACAACTGGAAAGGGCGATGGACGACCTGAACGACGTGATTAAGGGGATCCGCACCTATATCTTTAACCTGCGTCCCAGCTTCTCCGATGGAAGGGGGTTGACAGAGACCCTGGCAGAGGCGTTGAAGGCGTTGAAGGTCAATCCCTCCATGGAGGTGAAGCTCATCGCTGAGGAGGTTTGCGGGGCGCTATCTCAGGAGCAAGTCACCCAGCTTGCGCACATCACGAAGGAGGCGCTGGCGAACGTCCTGAAACACGCTCGCGCCAACTCTGTCACCGTCCGCCTGCTTTCAAAGGATCACGGCCTTATCCTCTCCATCCTGGACAACGGGGTGGGGTTCGACCCTCAGATGGTGGAACCGACAGCCGGGCAGGGGTTGAGAAACGTGGCGGAGCGGGCAAGAGCCCTGGGGGGCAGCGTCTCCGTGAAAAGCGCAAGTGGCTTGGGCACTGAAATCGTTGTCCAAATCCCTCTGGTCGGGGATGGCAGGGAGAGCAAAGGATGAGTGACAACCTGACAAGGCTCCTCATCGTTGACGACCATGAGGTGGTGCGTGTGGGGCTGCGGCTTCTCTTGGAGCGGAGGGTCGGCCTGGAGGTCGTGGGGGAGGCCGACTCGGTGGCCACCGCCGTTGAAGCAGCGTCACAGTGCTCGCCCGACGTGGTCATCATGGATATCCGGCTGCCCGACGGGAGTGGCGTAGAGGCCTGTCGCGAGATTCGGGCTAGACGACCGGAGACGAAGGTCATCATGCTTACGTCGTATGCCGATGAGGACGCGGTTTTGGCCTCCATCCTGGCGGGGGCCTCAGGATATCTGCTGAAACAGATCGGCTCGGCGGCATTGGTTGAGGCGATCCAAACTGTTGCGCGGGGACGGTCATTGTTGGACCCGTCCGTCACCGAGAAGGTCCTCGAGCGGGTGCGGAGAATGGGCACCAGCGCGGTGGACGAACAGCTCTCGAAGCTCTCGGCGCAGGAACAGCGGATCCTTGTCCTGATCGCCGAGGGCAAGACCAACAAGGAAATCGCAGGGGCGGTCTGCCTGAGCGACAAGACCGTCAAGAACTACGTTAGCAGCATCCTGAGCAAGCTGAACTTAAGCCGCCGGTCGGCGGCGGCCGCCTATGTCGCCGGCCAGCGCAGGAGGAGTGAGCCGAGCGGCAATTCGTAGGGGAAGGCCCCGCTGAAATTGGCGGGGAACGAGAGGGGGCCAGATGGCCTGATCGTAACGGGCCATCTGGCCCTCTTTTTTGCGACATCCCTCCCTGCAAATAAGGACGAAAGGCACTAGTGCAATGCAGAGCATCTTTCTATTGTTATGGTGATGGGATGTGGCGTGCGGCTCGTTCGCGAGGGCGGTGCCGGGAGATGACGCGGATTCGGGTGCTGATCGTCGAGGAGCACGACAAGGTCCGGCGGGAGATGGCAGCCCGGTTGGGAAGTGAGCCCGAGCTTGAGTTGGTGGGTACGGCCACTCCGGGCGAGGGGGCGGTTGCAATGGTTCAACGTGGGCGGCCGGACGTGATCCTCTTGGGTCTTGGGATGAGGGCCGAGCGGGGCTTAGAGACCTGCCGTAAGGTGGCCGCCATCGCCCCCGAGGCCAGGATTCTGGTGCTGACCTCCTATGAAGATGAGGCCGAGAAGCGGAAGGCCTATCGGGCCGGGGCCTGCCGATATTTTCTGAAGGACCTTCACTCGAGGGAACTGATCAGGGCGATCGAAGCTCCCCCGATGGCGGGTTCTCAGAGGGGACGGAGGGATGATTAAACTCCCCTCGGGAGGGGAGGCATGTAGCAAAGGGGAGGGGGAACAGGTTAATCAGGTGGATGGCAGTGTGAAGAGGAGGTGTGTCATGAAACACACAGCGGTCTTCGGCCTCGTTGGAATTATGGCGATGGCCATGGGGCTTCTCGTTCCGATGGAAGCCGAGGCCATCCCCGCGTTCGCCAGACTGTATGGGTTTCAGTGCAGCGCCTGTCACAGCGCCTTCCCGGCGCTGAACGCCCGAGGGGAGGGGTTTCGCCTGTCAGGATACCGGCGGCTCGGAGGGGAAGCCCTCGTCCCGAAGGTGCCCCCCGTCAAGATCGGGGATCGCCTGGAGCTGCCCGGGATCGTCCCCCTCTCGTTTAGCTTGGAGGCCGGGTACAACTTCACCGAGATCGACAACACCCTCGGGGACGGGAGCAAGAACGCCAACACGGAGGATGACTTCAAGAGGAATCAGAGCAGCTTCAATTTGAACGAGTTTGAGTTTCTCGCGGGGGCCTCACTCGGGAGCCACCTCTCGTTTTTCCTCGAAGCCCCCCTGGCCGAGACGGAGATCCGCCAGTTCTTCGACCCCGAGGTGAGAAGGCACGGCGCCAAATTCGCGCTGGAGGGGCCGGAGGTGCCCGAGCTGGCCTTCATCAGTTTCCATGACATCCTGGTCCCGGACCTCCTGAACCTGAAGGCCGGCATCATCGAGCTGCCGACGGCCTTCTCCCCGACGGCTCGACGCCTGTCGTTCTTCCCCTACTTGCTCTACGAGGCGACCGCCCTGGATGTCGTCTCCCGGAGGGGGATTGACGACTTCGTCTCCGTCCCGGGGGTCGATGAGGAGGGGCTGGAACGGAATCAGTTCCGTCTCAGCAAATCCCAGGTCGGCGTCCAGCTCTTCGGGCGGGCGACGCCGGCGCTCCACCAGATCCCCGACCTCTACGTGAATACTTCGTCGGGATGGCGAACGGGAATAACATCAACACCGACAACAACAAGACGAAGGATGTCTTCGGCCGTCTGGCGGTCACCTACCGGACTGCCGACATAACCCTGACGGTCGGGGGGTTCGGCTACTACAGCGGCAACACCGTGGACAGCCTGACCACCAATCCCGAGAACGGGACCCGGTACAAAGACCGGCTGTGGCGGGCGGGGCCGGACCTCACCTTCACGCTGAATACGCCGCTCTACGTCAACCTCTACTCGCAGATCCTCTTCGGCGAGGACAGCAACGCCACTGGCTTTGGCAAGAAGGCGACCTGGTGGGGAGGCTTCGTGCAGGCGGAGATCAAGCCGATCACCGAGCTCATCCTCTACGGCCGGTACGACTGGATCGAGGGTGATCGATTCGATGACACGGATGTGACGATCAACGAGGTCAGCGGGACGATCGGGCCGGTCAAGCCGAGGCTCTGGGACGTGGTGGTCGGGGCGCAGTACTTTCTCTATGAGAACTTCAAGCTGATCGGAGAATACCGCCATGGCGAAAAGGACCTGAGCCCGGCCAGCCCGACTATCGAGCAGCTCAAGAGGACGGAGGAGGAGGCGGTCTTTGCCGGCTTCCGTCTGGCCTTCTAAGGGCTTGAGGCTTGGAGGGCTGAAGCGCGTGGGGACTAGAGGAGGCGGTACAGTCAGCTCATGGAAGGTTGTTCTCTCAGCGCTCTTCGGGGTCATCGCCGTGGGTCTGGTGCACTGCACAGCGCTGCCCGGAGGCTCGCTGGATCCGCTGGTCCCCACCCTTGGCCTCTATCGAGAGGAGGAGCGTCCGGCTCAGCCTCGCCCTGAGGCTCCGGCCCCCGCCGAAGCCTCAGGGCGCGCTCGGT
Source organism: Candidatus Methylomirabilota bacterium (assembly GCA_016200385.1). Lineage (GTDB taxonomy): Bacteria > Methylomirabilota > Methylomirabilia > Methylomirabilales > Methylomirabilaceae > Methylomirabilis. Next base: position 2,256 of record JACQEV010000121.1, on the reverse strand, counting down.
CTCAGCCGAGCCACGAGGTTCAACCGCGTGGCGGGCTACCGACGCAGAGTGCATGGAGCGGTCGGTATCGCGACACCCGCGGCGAGGGGGAGATTGCGCTCACGCTCATGGAGGATGGCAGCGCCCTTGGCGGCACATGGCGGTTCCGGACCGGGGGCTCTGGTACCTTCGCCGGGACCCTCGCGCCGGACGGCCGGACTCCTTCCTTCTCCATGCGGGTCGGCGATCGGGAGTGCGTCGCCACCGTTGAAGGAGTCGCCGCGTACGCAGGCGACCGGATCAGCGGCAGCTATCGGGGGGCCGATTGCCATGGAGCGGTGGGGGACGGCCGCCTGGATCTCTGGAAGCGGTGACAACACAGCAGCACACTCCTTGTGAAGAGGCTCGGGTTAGCCTTGGAGGCATCAAACATTTAGGGATGAGCAAATAAAAATGGGCTCAGCATAGACTGGGGGAGGGTTGCTAATCTCTCGCAGGAGGTGAGCCCAATGAACGAAATTGGCCTTTCCTTTTGAGTCAGAATGAGTCGCAATACAACCGAAGGAGACCGAGGTCCACTCGGTGGAGGCGCGCTGATGACCGAACGGGACCGGTGCTTTTCGACCCTTTCGAGGAGGGAGGTCATGATATTGCGCTCGGTGTTTGCATCGCTGCTCCTTCTATTCGCGCTTTCGCTGGTGTCGCACCCGCAGAGTGCTGGCGGAGATGAGGGAGAGGCAGTCTTCAAGGAGAACTGCTCGCTGTGTCATAGCCTCGACCGGCCGCGCTCGAGGCACCTGCTCCAGAGGGAGTGGCAGCACATCATCGGCCGGATGATGGGGTTCGGTTGCCCGATCTCCGGCTCCCGCAAAAAGCAGGACGCTGTTCTTGAGTACCTGGCCAAGACCCAGCGACCGCTGACCAGACCGGTCGCGAAGGCCTATGTGGTCCACGAGGAGTCGGAGGACGTGTGGGTCATCGACGTGGCAACCCGCAAGGTGCTAGCTAAGGCGAAGGTCGGCAAGCTTCCCCACGGGATCATCGCCTCCCCGGACGGGAAGGCCCTGTATGTGACGAACATGGGTTCCGACAACATCACGGTCATCAACACCCAGACCTATGCGACGACCACGATGGGCGGCACCGGCCGGAACCCTCACGAATGTGCCGTGAGCCCCGACGGCCATCTCCTCTACGTCTCGAACCCGAGCAGCAACAACGTGACGGTCCACGACATGCGAACGCATCTCCCCGTCGCGACGATCCCTGTGGGGCGGTTCCCCCACGGCGTGACACTGACTTCCGACGGCAGGAAGCTCTACGTGGCGAACATGGAGTCCAGCGCGATCTCCGTGATCGAGACCGCTACTAATCAGGTGGTGGCTACTATTCCGACGGCACCGGGTCCACACAGGATGGCCTTGAGCCCGGGCGGAAAATTCCTCTACGTCGTCAACACGGATGCCAACCGGCTGTCGATCATTGAGACCGAGCGCGGGCGTGAGGTGAAATCGGTGCTCACGGGCAAGGCGCCAGACGACGTGGCCGTCAATCCCGGCGGCGCCATCCTGTGGGTGGCGGACTCCGAATCGCGAAACGTGGAGGCAGTGGATAGCCGGAGCGGGGAGCCCCTCGCCACTGTGCTGGTGGAGAGGGGTCCCGGCGGACTGGCCCTCACGCCTGACGGCAAGGAGCTGTGGGTGGCCGATGTCGCCGCCAACACCGTTGCCATTGTGGATACGGCTCAACGGAGAGTTGTGACCACGTTGCCCGTGGGAAATCGCCCGCACCTCATCCTCATCACACCATGAACCGCACCAGAAAATCCATCCGATTGCCTCGTTGAACAACCGCGGCAAGCGACTATTCTGGCAGAGTGGCTTTCGAGTCTTGGGGGGGCTCCTCTATTCCCGAAGTCGCTGGCCTCACCCGGGTTGGGGATATCCTTGAGGGTGAGAGCCGGACCGGGCGGAAGAAGTAGCCCTAGGCATTGCTGATAAGCAGCGCCAAAGCGCTTCAGACTGGCCAGTCTAGGGAGAAGGCGGGGAGCGGATGCCCCATCGCCAATCTCATTGTTTTCATTGTACTTTAGAGAGATAGGAGGAAAAATGACTGGGGAAAGAATGCCTCATTGGGCGAATCAATCGAAGTCGTCCGGCACACCCCCTTGATCCAGTGCCCTGATCGCTATATGTTTGAAAACTAGTCATTCTTTCGCCTCCTGCCATTTGCCCGTTGCTCCCCCCACCGGTATTGGCATATCCATTGCTCTCCTGT
>JACQEV010000120.1 GCA_016200385.1 Candidatus Methylomirabilota bacterium | reverse complement strand
GCTTCGGCCAAGGCGAGTTGTGCAGTTGCGTTGACCTGCTGAACCGCGACGTTTGTCTGCTGAGCGGTCTGCTGGAGGGCGGTTGTCACTTGACGAGCCGTCTGCTGGGAGGCGGCCACAGACTGCTGTGCCACATCCATCGCCTGTTGAGCGACAGATCCTGCTTGCTGCGCCGCGGCGGCGGCCTTCGCGGCCTCAGCCAGGGCCTGCTCAATAGCCTTATGAAGTTGCTGAACTGCGGCGTTGGTCTGGTCAGCGGTCACCTGGAGAGCGGCCGTCACCTGCTGGGCCGTCTGCTGAGTGGCGGAAGAAGCCTGCTGCGCGGTCTGCTGGAGGGCGGCCGTCACCTGCTGGGCCGTCTGCTGGGAGGCGGTCGCCACCTGCTGGGCCGTCTGCTGGGAGGCGGCAGAAGTCTGCTGGGCCACGGCCGTTGCATCCTGGGCTGCAGCCGCAGCCTTCTCACTGGTGGTCTTCGCCCCCTGAGCCGCGGCCCTTGCCTCTTGGGCTGCGGCAATGGCCTGATTGACTTGCTTCTCGAAACCACTCAGTCGCCGCCCGAACTGATCGATCTGATCGCCGAAACCATCGATCCTCTTGTTCAGTTCGGAGAAGCCGTGCCCTACCTCCTCAGTTCGCCCTTGGGCCAAGCGCAGTTCGGTCGTTAGCTCATCGAATTTCGTGTCCAGTGTGGCCTGCGACCGAAGGAACCCCTGGGCGTCCTCCTTTCTCTCCTGACTGATCTTCGCCGCCTGGTTCTTCAGATCGGCCTCTGCCCTCTCCTGTCGGCTCCTCACATCGGCGTCTGTCTTTGCAAGCTGGCTCTTGAGATCCGCGTCCATTTTTCCGAGCCTCTCTTCCAGAGCAGCCCAGGCGCGCTCGCTACGCTCCAACCTTTCCTGGAGACTGATCCGAGCGCTCTCGCTCCGCTCCAGCCGACCCTTCAGCTCGGCCTCGCTCTTCCCGAGCTTCTCCTCCAAGCCCGCCCGTGAGCGCTCCTCTCGCTCCACCCGGCCAAGGAGGGCGATCCTGGCGTTCTCGCTCCGCTCCAGCCGACCCTTCAGCTCGGCCTCCAGCTTGCTGATCCGCTCCTCGGCGAACATCCTCGCTCCTTCGGACGTCCTTGAGACGGCTGCCACCTCGCTTTTTACCGAGTCAACATCGCGTTGAACTATGCGAAGCGGCATGTCCCCCTCACACCCCATCGTCAAGACAGCAAGGGCCGCGGCAACGGCCAGGGTAGAGCGACCTCTCTGGACCTTCTCGCTACGAGCAACCATCCTACTCCTCTACGCCCTCCAGGTAACTTTCCACGATGCTGACTGGGCCAGCCCCATTATTTCGTGGTCGAGATGAAATGGGCCCGCCGATTCCACTTCCAGGCCGTCTCATCGTGCCCGAGGACAAACGGGCGTTCCTTCCCGAAGCTGATGGTATTGATCCGCTTCGCCTCGATCCCGGCAGTCACGAAGAAATCCCGCGTGACCCTGGCTCGCCGTTCCCCGAGCGCCAGGTTATACTCGCTGGAACCGCGCTCGTCACAGTGCCCTTCGATGGTCACTTTGGCCGCCGGGTTGGCTTTGAACCACTGAATATTATCGACCAATGTCTTCTTCGAGTCTTCCCGAATCACGGCCTGATCAAAGTCAAAGTAGATGTCTTTGACACTAAGCTCAAGCGCCTTGGGCGCTTCTGCGACCGCGGCTAGCGCAGACGGTGTCGGGACCGGAGCAGGAGCCACCGGCTCGACAGGGGCAGCAGCAGATGCACCCGCGGTCGAAGGCTCGCCTGCAGACGGAGGCGCTACCCCCGAGGCACCCACGTCGCCCCCCTTCACCTGACCCTCGGTCACGGGTGATACCTCCGCCTCCTTGACCTGCGGCGATGTGCCCGGCTTCACCTCAGCTTCAGCGACCGGCGCCGGTGCCTCGTGCTTCACCTCGGGCTCTTTGATCTCGGCCTCCTTGAGCTGGCCCTCGCGCTTCACCTCAGCCTCTGATGTTTGGGGTCCAGGGGCGGCACCGCCCTCTGGCGCAGCCTGGGCCTCCTGGGTAGGCGGCGTCACGGGCTCTTGGGAAGCCTGGCTGGGGGGAGACATCTCGGCCTCTTGGATCTTAGCCTCTGGCGCAACCTCGGCCTTCTCGGGCTGGGTCGTCACCTCGGTGGGGGATTCCCCTTCCGGAGCTGTAACGGTTGGCGGGACGGCGCTCACGCCGGTGGATGGGGGGCTGGGTGGGGGCGCCGGCATCCCAATTGCTCCTTGCGGCCCGATCGCCTTCGGGGCGGTCTCCGCGACCTCCGGCCGCTTCGGACATCCGGTCAGAAAGAATGACAGAAGAACCACTGTGATGGTGGAGCCTGCCCAACTACGTCGCACCTGCTTCATTGATAGTTCCTCCTCGTTTGCCTCATCATCCGTTCCAGAACATTCCGCCCATTCGCCGTTGTGCCCTTCACCATGGTGTCTGCAGGGGGCCACCGTACGCCCTCTACGGTGACCAGTCGGCGAGGTAATTGTCCCTTCCGTTCTTGGTCACCTGTCGCAGATTGGTTCCATTCGCGTCCATGACGAAAAGGTTTCGGTGACCGTTTCGCGTCGATGTGAAGATGAGATGCCGACCATCAGGCGACCACGACGGCTCCTCGTTGTTGCCGGAGTTCGACGTCAACTGCAACAGCCCCGTGCCGTCGGGATTGATGAGAAAGATATCGAAGCTTCCGCGTAGCCTCCCCACGAAGGCGATCTTGTCCCCGCGCGGAGACCACCTTGGCGAGACGCTATAATCTCCCACGCCAAAGGTCAGACGGCGGGCATTCGTCCCTTCAACGTCCATCAGGTAGATCTGAGGAGAACCACCTCGATCCGAGTTAAAAGCGATCTGGCGGCCCGTCGGGGAGAAAGATGGGGAGACGTTGATATTCGGCCCGATCGTGAGGGGACGCAGGCCGGTGCCATCTGAACGACTGAGGAAAAGGTTCGTGCCCATGCCGATGCTCATCGAGAAAGCGAGCCATTGTCCATCCGGAGACCAGCCGGGGGCGATCTTGAGTCCCTGGCTGGACGAGACCTTCTGACGCCGTCCTGTCTCCAGGTTGACCACAAAGAGGTCCGGGTTCTGATCTCGATAGGACGTATAGGCGATCTTCTTGCCGTCTGGAGACCACCGGGGAGAAAGGTTAATGGAGCGGTTGCCGGTGATGAGAACAGGATTATACCCGTCATAGTCCATAACAAAGATCTCTTTGGCGCCATCCACGGCCGAGACATAGGCGATACGGGACGACGCGACCCCCTTCTCTCCTGTCAGCCGGTATACGATTTCGTCTGCCAGGCGATGCACCATCGTCCGCAGGGTGCGGAGGTCCCCGACGTACCGCTTTCCTGAGAGCATCTCGCCCTTCGTTATCTCGAAGAGCTGGCCCTCCAGGAGCAACTCGCTCCCACGGAATGAGAGCTTTCCCACCACTAAGGCTTGGACCTTGAGGGAACTCAGTGCTGGCAAGATCCCCTTCTCCTGCCCGAGCCCAACCTGCGTGGCCTCGAACGGAAGGAACGTTGGTTCGATCACGTCGAAGATCCCGGCGTTCTTGAGGTCATCGACCAGGATAGCTGCGGC
>JACQEV010000009.1 GCA_016200385.1 Candidatus Methylomirabilota bacterium | reverse complement strand
GTTGGCGAAGTGGGATAGAGTGCGATGGGGTCCGCATGCGCCTACACTCGTTTTGAGATATCCGCCCCCAAGAGACCGGAAGGGCGGAAGATCAGGACCAGGACCAGGATGGCGAACGCGAACACGTCCTTGTATTCGCTGGAGATGTACCCCGCGCAGAGGGCCTCGATCAGGCCCAGGAGGACCCCGCCCAGCATCGCGCCAGGGATGCTCCCGATCCCGCCGAGGACGGCGGCGGTAAAGGCCTTGATGCCAGCGATGTAGCCGATGAAGAAATTAATCAGCCCATAGTACATCCCGACCATGACACCGGCCACAGCAGCGAGCGTCGATCCGATCAGGAAGGTCACGCTGATGATGCGGTCCACATCGATGCCGACCAGACTGGCCATTTGCTTATCCTGAGCGGTTGCCCGCATCGCCTTGCCGATTCTCGTCCGGTGCACGAGTAGTTGAAGCGCTACCATCAATACCACCGAGGTGGCCATGATGAAGATCTGAATTGCGCTGATCCTGCCGCCCGGGAGGTCTATCCCTCCATGGATGAAGAGAGGCGGGAACCCCTTATCTCTGGGTCCCTGAGCCAGCATCACAAAATTCTGGAGAAAAATCGAGACGCCCAAGGCGCTGATGAGAGGGGACAGGCGAGGGGCGCTGCGCAGGGGTTTGTAGGCCAACCGTTCGATGGTGATGCCGCATGCGCCGCAGAAGAGCATCGCTGAGACGATCATCAGGAGAAGGGTCGCGCCCGAATTCGCGGAGGTCAGGTGCAGCGTGGTCAGGAAGCCGAAGGTGACGATCCCCATGTACGCCCCCAGCATATAGATCTCGCCGTGGGCGAAGTTGATCAGCTCAATGATCCCGTAGACCATGGTGTACCCCAACGCGATCAGCGCATAGACGCTGCCCAGCGTGAGGCCGTTAACCAACTGTTGAAGCAACATAGCCCACCAAGACAAAAGGAGGGAAGAGATTGCTCCCTTCCCTCCGCAGCGCCCCGAGCGACATCGGGCCTACTTCAATTCCACGAACTTCCCGTCCTTCACCTCCCAGACCACATAGGGCGACACCAACACATCGCCCTTCGTGTCGAACTGGATCGGTCCCAGGGCGGTGTTCCACTTGGTCTTCCTGATGTGGTCGGCGATCTTCCGGGCGTCGGTGGATTTGGTCGCGGCGACCGCGTCGAGGAGGATGTTGGTTGCAACATAGCTATAGACGGTGTAGGCCCCCACGTCGAACCCGAATTTTTCCTTGTGTTTCGCGATGACTCCCTGTGCCTCCTTGATCTTGCTTTGGTCAGGAGTGAAGGTGATGAAGGACCCTTCAGCGGCATTGCCGGCGATGTCGATGTATTCCTTCGTCCAGACCCCATCGCCGCTGATGAACATGGTCTTCATGCCGAGCTCGCGCATCTGCTTCGTGAGAAGGATCGCCTCTGGATAGATCCCCCCGTAGAACAGGACTTCGGGATGCTTCGACTTCACGGCGGTCAGGACCGCGGTAGTCTTTTTCTCCCTGAGTGATGCCTCCGTAGTAGACAGATTTGATCTTGGCCTTCTCAAGGGATTTCACGGTTTCATCAGCCAGCCCCTGCCCATAGGTTGTCTTGTCGTGCAGCACGGCCACCCGTGTGTTCTTGAGCTTCTTCACGATGAAGCTGGCTGCAACGCCGCCCTGTTGGTCGTCTCTGCCGCAGACGCGGAAGACATTCCAGAGGCCGCGCTCGGTGAACTGCGGGTTGGTCGAAGCGGGTGTGAGCTGGATGACCTTGCCCTCCTGGTAGGTCATGGAGGCCGGAATCGAACAACTGCTGTTGAAATGGCCGATCACGCCGACCGCCCCTTCGTTCACAAACTTGTTGGCCACGGAGACGGCCTGCCTTGGATCGTGTTGGTCATCGCCCCAAATGATCTCAATCTTCTTCCCGAGTACGCCACCCTTGGCGTTCCACTCCTCCACGGCGATGATGGCGCCGTTTTTCAGCTCCTGCCCGAAGGCTCCCTGATCGCCCGTGAGCGGACCGGCGACCCCGATTTTAACGGTGCTCGCCGCATGGGCCTGGGCGAGCCCGAGCACGAGGGTCGCACCGGCCAACCAGAACGAGATCCCACGCCGTCCCATCATTTCCTCCTTTATCGAGGGGGCAGCAGCAAGACTGAAGCTGCTGGACCCAGACATATGCGAGCGGCATGTCGCCCTGCATTGACGGGATCAGATGTGCCCCCCACTATAGAAATAACGAAAGAACGCTGTCAACGGATTTTTCCCGCGTCAACGCCCTTGTTCCGCCTCCTCAATAGCGGCCAGAAATGCCTGCGTTGCTCGGGCGATATCATCGCTGCCGATGATAGCGGAGATCACTGCAGCCCCTGCGGCGCCAGCGCGGATCACCTCTTTCACATTACTCAAGGTGACGCCCCCTATCGCGAGCAGAGGGAGATCGATCCGAGACCGCAATTGCCGAATCGTGTCCACGCCTACCGGTGCATACTCGGTTGACTTCGTGGCCGTCGCGAAGATCGGTCCGATGCCGACATAATCTGCGCCATCTGCTGCGGCCCGGATCGCCTGCTCCAGCGAGTGGGTGGACACCCCCAAGAGCTTTCCCGGACCCAGGAGCGCACGCGCCGCCCTCGCCGGCAGGTCGTCCTGTCCGAGGTGAACTCCGTCGGCGTCAACGGCCTGCGCCAGGTCCAATCGGTCATTCACAATGAAGTGAACCCCGCGGTCGCGGCAACGCTGGGCGATCTGCCGCGCCTGGGGCAGAAGCTCGCGTGGTCCGGCCCATTTGTCCCGAAGCTGGATCACCAAGGCACCCCCCTCGATCGCCTGTGTGGCGATTTCGAGATGACTCAGGCCACGCCCCAGCTCAGGATCAGTGATGACGCAAAGCCGGTATCCGGTCCGAGGGATCACGGTTGGCCGTCAGACCAGCACCGATTCCAGGAATCGGGTGGACACCCGCCCGGCTATGAACTCCGGAGAGTTGAGAATCCGTTTATGAATTGGGATCGTGGATTTGACGCCATGGATCTCCAGTTCGTCAAGTGCCCGGCGCATCCGAGCGATCGCTTCATCCCGGGTTTCGCCAAGCACAATCAGCTTGGCCATGAGCGAATCGTAGAATGGGGGGATGGTGCAACCGGCATACAGGTGGGTGTCAACCCGCACCCCTGGCCCTCCCGGCATACGGAGTTCCGAGATCTTCCCGGGTGACGGGACGAAGGTTTCGGGATCCTCTGCATTGATTCGGCACTCGATGCTGTGGCCTCGTAGGATGATATCCTGCTGGGTGAGCCACAGCGGCTCGCCGGCGGCGATGCGGACCTGGGCCTTCAGCAGATCGATCCCGGTCACCATTTCCGTCACCGGGTGCTCCACCTGAATCCTCGTATTCATTTCCATGAAGTAGAAATTCCCTTCCGCATCCAGCAGAAACTCGACGGTCCCTGCCCCCAGATACTTGACCGCGCGGGCCAGCCGGATTGCCGCCTCGCCCATTCGGGCCCTGAGGTCAGGCGTCACGGCTGGCGAGGGCGACTCCTCCAGGAGTTTCTGGTGACGGCGCTGAATCGAACAGTCTCGCTCGCCGAGGTGGACGACTGAGCCTGTCTGGTCTCCCAACAGTTGAATCTCGATGTGGCGAGCGGGAGAGACGTACCGCTCAAGATAGAGGGCAGGATTCCCGAACGCGGCCGCTGCCTCAGCGGAGGCGGCAGCGAAGGCGCGGCCAAGCTCCGACGCGGCTGAAACCAGCCGCATCCCTTTTCCGCCGCCGCCCGCGGTGGCCTTCAGCATGAGCGTGTAGCCGACTTGCAGCGCGACCTGGACCGCCCCCTCCGCGCTACTGAGCGGCGCCTGACTCCCCGGCACCACCGGAACCCCGGCCGCCATGGCCGTCTCCCTTGCCTTGACTTTGTCCCCCATCAGCCGGATCTGTTCGGCCGTGGGGCCGATAAACACGATCCCCGACTGCTCGCATATTTCTGCGAAGGAGCTATTCTCGGCCAGGAATCCGTAGCCCGGGTGGATCGCTTCGGCGCCCGTGATCCCGGCAGCGCTGATAAGGCGAGGCGTATTCAGGTAGCTCTTGGCAGCTTGGGGAGGGCCGATGCAAATCGACTCGTCCGCCAGTTGCACGTGCAGCGACTTGGCATCGGCCTCGGAGTAGACCGCCACGGTCTTCACGCCGAGCTCACGGCAGGCGCGGATGATCCGGAGGGCGATCTCCCCCCTGTTGGCAATTAAGATCTTGGAAAACATGGCAGGGCCGAGCCGGGCCGATGGCCCGGGCTCGTGCGGATCGCCGGGTGAGAAGGGGCAAAGCGAAGGTCAGGCAGGTTCAATGAGAAAAAGCGGCTGTCCATACTCGACCGGCTGAGCGTTCTCCACCAGGATGGAGCGGACCGTCCCCCTGACTTCAGACTCGATCTCGTTCATAAGTTTCATCGCCTCGATGAGACAGAGGACCGTCCCGTTCTCGACCTTGTCACCCTCCCGCACGTAGGCGTCGGCGCCGGGCGCCGACGCCCGGTAGAAGGTGCCAACCATCGGTGACTCGACGGTGACAAGGTTTGTGGCCTCTCGGATCTCGGGCGCGCTGGGAACCGCCGCCACCGCCTGGGGGTTCGAAGCTGAGGGGATAGGGCTCGGGGTCGCCACGGGCCCTTGGGCTCCACGACGACGGATGCGAACGCGATGACCCTCGTGCTCAACCTCGATCTCCTCGACATCGGTCTCCTGAATTAGTTTCAGGACTGCCATGATCTGTTTGAGGTCCATAGGGCCCTCCTCAGGCTCGCTCCACGTAGGTGCCGGAGCGCGTATCCACGCGAAGCAGGTCGCCGATGTTGATAAATAGCGGAACCTGGATCACTGCGCCAGTCTCCAGTTTGGCCGGCTTAGAGCCGCCAGAGGCGGTGTCGCCACGGAAGCCGGGCTCGGTTTCGACCACCTTGAGCTCCACAAAGGTCGGAAGTACAACACCGACAGGTTCCCCTCGGTGGAACAGGACGGAAATGACCAGTGCTTCCTTGAGGAAGCCGCTGGCCTCCCCGATCTGCTTCTCCTCTAAGGTGAACTGCTCGAAACTCTCGGTATCCATGAAGTGATAGGCATCCTCGGTGCGATAAAGGAACTGAACCTTCCGTTCCTCCACTTCCGCCCGCTCTAGCTTCTCCTCGGTCCTGAAGGTGCGGTCGATGATGGCGCCGGTCTTCATATTCTTCAGCTTGGTCCGCATGAACGCTCCGCCCTTGCCGGGTTTGACCCACTGATAGTCGGTCACGACGTACGGAGTCCCGTCCAGTTCGATCTTGACACCGGGGCGAAGATCCCCTCCTCCGATCATCATTTCCTCTGTCCCTCGTGTGTTGGCCACATAGGATGACGCGCCTATGATCTCTTTGCTTCAAGAAGGTGAAGGGCGGCCTGCAACCCAAGCACATAGCTAAAAGGACCGAACCCGGTGATCTGCCCGGCGACGACGTCTGCGATCAGTGACTGGCGACGAAACTCCTCCCGCCGGTAGATGTTCGACAGGTGCACCTCCACCGCCGGAATGGCGGCGGCCACGATCGCGTCCCGGAGACCCACACTCGTGTGGGTCAAGCCGGCCGGGTTCACCACAATTGCGTCAGCCCACCCGATGGCGTTCTGGATGGCGTCGATCAGCGCGCCTTCGTGGTTCGTCTGAACGAACCGGATCTCGGCCTCCCGTGAGGCGGCATAGGACCTGAGCTCATCCTCGATCTCCTTCAGCGTCAGACGGCCATACTGATCCGGTTCGCGACGGCCAAGCAGGTTCAAGTTGGGACCATTCAACACCAGAATCCGTCTCGCCGAGGAACCCTTCTCGGACTGCGGTGGGAACACCTGCAACCTCCTTGTCGTGGAAACCAAAGGGGAAGGATGCGTCTCAACTGCGCCATGTGGCTGCATTCCCTCCGCCATCCGGTAGCGGCGAACTCCCTGCAGCCAGGACTCCAATTCTTCCAACACCATCTCCTTGCGACTCCTGCGCAATGGAGTCGCAAAGGCAACGGCGGCCGGCTCTTTGGCCACGTCGAACGAGGGCAGCGAACCCGCCATAGCCTGAGGTGGAAATGGCGCGACCGGGTGTTCGGCTACAGGTGCGCTGGGCGCCTCAGGCCGGGGCGTCGGTGCCGGCTCCTGCTTCTCCCGCAGGGCCGTCAGCTTTGCCCGAATGCCTTCCCTGAACGGCTCATGCTCAAGCAGTTGCTCGTAGATCGCGGCAGCATGATCCGTAAGGCCCTGCGAGGCGTACAGATCCGCCAGCGTTTCGGTGGGCAGCGGATCTCTTCGCGGTTCGACGGGGCCGAAGCCCGCAAGCTCGGGAACATCCTTGGGCT
>JACQEV010000119.1 GCA_016200385.1 Candidatus Methylomirabilota bacterium | reverse complement strand
CGGCGTCCACTTCACGCGGATGATTCACGGGGGCGTGGAAGCTGGACCGAACGCCGTCCTCGCCTTCAAGCGTGAGGGCTACAAACGCTGGGACTGCTCGGCGGCGGACGTCCGGGAGATGGCGTCGTACGGGGGATTCTGGAGAATGGCCTGGAGGTACCGGAAGGCGGGACTCAGTGAGTGGTGCCGCTCCCTCAGCAAGAGGGCTTTCGTGAAAGCCCTACAGAGGCTCATTCCCGAACTTGGCCTGGAGCATATCCGTCGAACAGGATCGGGGGTTCGAGCACAGGCGGTCGAGCCGACCGGCCAACTGGTTGACGACTTCCGCATCGTCGAGGCCAACCGAATGATCCATGTCTTGAACGCCCCGTCACCCGCAGCGACAGCTTCTATCAGCATCGGTAGGGCCATCGCCAAACTGGCCGCGGAGAGGTTTGACCTGCGCTGAGCGCCAGGGGGATTACTTATCGGCTAAACTCAGTGAACCTGAAGACGCGGCCGAAGCGCGCCTCAGCTCGCTCCCGAACCGCCCGCAACACTTCTGGGGTGATCACGGCGATCCCATGCTCAGCCGCGTACTGCTCCACCCCCTTGATCACCATGCCGCGGGCAAAGGAAGGGAGTCGGCTTAACCGGTCTTTGGCCGCCTCGCTCCACTGGAGTGTCAAGCGCGCCTCAAGTCCGAAGGTCTGCTCTTCTGGGAGCGTGATGACCTGCCCACCGAACAGTCCCGGTTGATAGCTGCACCCGGGGTCTTCCGCCAGGTAGTCACCGTAGGTGGCATAGGCGCGGCAGCGGCAGCCCCCGCAGATCTTGGAGAACTCGCATGCCCCACACCGCCCTCCGAGGTGTGGGTCGCGGAGGTCTTTGAGGATCGGCCCATCTTCCCAGATGGCTGAGAAAGACTGGCGGCGAAGGTTCCCGGCTGAAACCGGCAGATAGGGGCAGGGCGTGATGTCGCCTTCCGGCATGATCCGACAGTATTGCTTCCCGGCTGGACAGCTTCCGTGGGCATAGTTCATCAGCAGCGGCGAAGTCGGGTCGAGGGTGTAGATGATCCGGCGGAAGTGCGGGGCGCACTTGGCGCGGATGATGAGGTCGCCCGATCGGCCCGCCGGGACAGACCAGGGATCTTCCCGCCGATCGAAGATCGAAGAGACTTGAGCGGTCGCGTCCCCATCGCCGTTGCCGACCCCCTGAACGCGGGCCAAGTAGGTAAGGAGATGTTCGTACTGATCTGGCCTGATGTCGGTCAAGTCTCGACCTCGCCCGGTCCGCACCAGGAAGAACAGGTTGAGAACGCGGGCGCCAAGCGACCTGGCCAGATCGATCATTGCGGGAATCTCTGACACGTTCCAGGAGGTCACGCTGGTGTGGATAGAGAAATCCAGCCCTTCGGTCCGTAACGCCTCTATCCCGCGGATAGCCCCCTGATAGGCGCCGGGCAGGTGGCGGAAGGTGTCGTGCTTTACCGGGTCGGTGGAGTCGAGGCTGATGCTGGCTCCTTGAATGCCATGCTGCCGCATCAGGCGGGCCTGCCTGTCCCGCAGGAGGACGCCATTCGTCCCAAGGACGACCGTGAACCCTTTTTCCGAGGCGCAGGCGGCGATGTCGAAGAGGTCTTTCCTGAGAAGTGGCTCGCCGCCGGTGAGGATCAAGAAGACGTTGGGGTTGACTTGGGCGATCTCATCGATGACCCGCCGGCACTCCTCGGTCGTCAGCTCTTGCGACGGGTCGGCGCCAGAGAAAGCGCTCATATAGCAGTGGGCACAGTGGAGGTTGCACCGCTGGGTCAGATTCCAGGAGATCGAATAGGCTTGATAGCGCATCCGGGGTCCTCTAGGGTTCGGTGAGGTGGTGGAGTATAGCACGAGGAGCGCGAGGATGCTAGACGGGCCGGAGCGCTAACAAAAGAGGGAACTCAAGGAGAATCCGCTTCCACTCCGCCTCGGCCTGCCCTAAAATCGCCCTCATGGAACCGAGAGAGGAGGCGAAGCGCCTCAGGGGCTGCGACGACGAGCGGTCGTTCCCGCCGGAGTGCTTCAGGCGGGCGGATGAGAGTGACGATGTCATCTTCTACGACACCCCACGGAAGGTCGTGCACCTCGACGACGCGGCCCTCGCGGCTCTCGGTCGTCTCTACGTCGAGCTGCTGCCGCAAGGCAGGCTCCTGCTCGACCTGATGAGTAGCTGGCGCACTCACCTTCCTGATGGATTCAATCCTGGCCGAGTGATCGGACTCGGCATGAACACCGAGGAGATGGCGGACAACCCCCAGCTCTACCGGTTTCAGGTCCAGGATCTCAACCGCAAACGGCGCTTTCCGTTCGGCAAGAACCCCGACTTCGACGGCGCCATGTGCGCGGTCTCGATCCAGTATCTCACCCACCCGATCTGTGTCTTTCGTGAGGTCCACCGGGTCCTCAGCCCCAGGGCGCCGTTCATCGTGACCTTCTCAAACAGGTGCTTTCCACCGAAAGCGATCGCGCTCTGGCTTGCGGCCGACGATCGGCAGCATCTGGACCTGGTGACGACATACTTCAGGCTTTCCGGCGGCTGGACCGACCTCGCGGCCGAGGATCGCTCGCCGCATGCGGGAAGCGGCGACCCCCTCTTTGCGGTCTGGGCGCGGAAGGCAAAAACGGCAGGGGACTAGGGGAACGGGGGGAAGGGACTCGTCTTGCTCACATCTTTCTGAAGTAATAGGCGATCTCCCAGACGGCCCACGCATTGAAGCGGACCTTGTCGCCCGGCTGGATGTGGTTGTACTCCAAGCTTTGCCGCCCTGTCGGGCTCAGGCGGTAGGTGTATTTGCCCGCCCACTCGCGGATGGTGATCGTCGTATCGCCGATCTCGACGACCTGCCCTTCGCGGATAACCTGATCTGTCGCAGGCCCGGCTCCGAAGCTCCCGGCCGTTGCACTGGGGGCAGTCAGGAGCAGACCTGTCGTCAGGATGGCTGTGGCCGCGAGTGCGGTGATCAGCACCCTAATGTCTCGCATACTTCCCCTCCTGCTTGTGTCTGGCAAGTGTCATGAGACTTCCTGCAGAGGCCGGATAATGCACTCATGTATTCGATAACACGCATATTATAGCAGGGCATAAACGGATTGTCTATGGAGGGAGCAGTCCGCTACTACCATTGAATTGATCGCGTCGCACTGTCCTGACTGAAGTCAGCCCAGTTATCTGAAAACACCGCCGTCGGTGTCTTACATCCTCGTCGAATGTTGGGCCTTCCGGGAACCATGCTACATCACAGACACGAGCGCGATTTGTGGCCCATTCCGTTGAGGTAAGTCGTGTGATAGGATAGCGGCCACATCCCCCGAGTCTGATTCGCTTTGAGCCCGGGCGGTGGCGCGACACAACTGACACGAATCGTATGGGAGGAGAAGGCGATGCACTTCGGGGTCGGGCTTCCCCATTTCCGGCAGGCGGCATCAGCGGAGGCGATCGTGACGGTCGCCCAGCGGGCCGAGGCGCTGGGATTCGATTCCGTGTGGGTAACTGATCACATCGTCATCCCTCACAGCGCGATCCCGCGTTTCGGCGAGACGTTTTTCGAACTGTTTGCAACCCTGGCCTATGTGGCTGGAAAGACCCGGCGGATCCGGTTGGGAACAAGTGTGATCATTCTGCCGTATCGCAATCCCCTCTTCATGGCCAAGGCACTGGCTACGATCGATGTCCTCTCGGGCGGCCGCCTCATCGTCGGGGCCGCGGTCGGCTGGCTCGCGGAGGAGTTTGAGGCTCTGGGCATCCCTTTCAAAGAGCGGGGGGCTAGGAGTAACGAGGCTCTGAAGATAATGAAGCTTCTTTGGACAGAGGCGGAACCGAGGTTCGAGGGGAGATTCTTCAAGTTTGCGGGCATCAAGGCCGAGCCGAAGCCGCTCCAGAAGCCACATCCCCCGATCTGGATCGGCGGGAGCAGCACGGCTGCGCTGAAGCGAGCGGCCGAGTTCGCCGAAGCCTGGCACCCAACCCACCGACCGATCGAGGAAATTGCCGCTGGCGCGATGCAGTTCAAAGCGTTGGCGAAGGCGCAGGGCCGCGATCCCAACACCCTTCAGGTGATCGTCAGGGCTCCGTTACGGGTTGTTGCGAACGGCGATGCGCCGGAGCCGCGCCCGCTCCTGGTCGGGACGCCGGAACAGATCGTGGAGGGTATCGCAAAGTACAAAGAAGCGGGCGTCACCGGCTTTATGTTCGATACCTTCTACGGCAACCCGGCCGTCAACAACCAGGATCTTCCGGGAGTGCTGGCCACCCTTGAGGCCTTTGCCCAAAAAGTCCAGCCCAGATTGTAAAATGATAATCGCCATCCCTGTTCTTGGGTCGGTTTTTTCGGTTGACTCAGGAGATGTTTTCTATATGATGAGTGGCCGTGACTGAGGACAGTTTGCCTGTGTGTCGATCCCTTGCGTGACAGGACAGGAGCTATGTCTTCGTTGTCGGAGAGGCGAAACGAACCCTGGCGATCGGGCGCTGCCGCTCGACAGCTCGCTGCAGCGATCTGGGCATGCGTCGGCCTCCTTCTCCTCCTGCACGCGGTACCCGCCCTGGCGCAGGAAGCCGCGAAGGACGCCCCGGCTTACCGTGCCTTCCCTCTGATCGGTAGCAGGCTTGCCGTCTGGGCCATCGCCCAGATCCATTTGAACTTCGCTGCCTTTATCCTCGGGGTTCCCATCTTCGCGGTCATCGTGGAGGCCGTAGGGATGCGGACCAAAGACCTCCGCTATGATTGGCTCGCTCACGAGTTCGTCAAGCTCGTCTTCGCCGCCTTCTCCACCACCGCCCTGCTGGGGGCGCTCCTCCTCTTCCTCTTCCTCGGGTACTACCCCAGGTTCTGGGGCTACATGACGGGGATCTTCTACCAGACCATGTGGGTCTACGCGGTCCTGTTCTTCCTGGAGACGTTTTCGGTCTACCTCTGGTACTACGGATGGGACTGGCTCTCCGGGAGCCGCAAATGGATCCACCTCACCCTCGGCATCCTTGCGAACGTGGTTGGCACCGCCATCTTGCTCATTGCGAACTCCTGGGCGACGTTCATGATGAGCCCGCGCGGCGTCGATGAGGCTGGAAATCTGAAGAGCCTGTGGCAGGCCATCAACAACTACACCTGGACGCCGATTAACGTCCACCGCATCATCGCCAATATCGTATTTGGCGGGACGATCGCCGCCGCCTATGCCGCGTTCCGGTTCCTCTCCGCGAAGACCGACGAGGAGCGGG
>JACQEV010000135.1 GCA_016200385.1 Candidatus Methylomirabilota bacterium | reverse complement strand
CTCGCGGTGATCGAGCAGTCTGTCCGCCACCTCGACCATCAGACGGCCGAGATGGCGGCCGAGCGATAGGCGGCCGCCGTACTTAAAGAGCAGAATCGCCTGACGAATCGTTCCGTCGGCTTCGTAGAGTGTCGCCGCTCTCGCCATGGCAAACGGCGGCGGCTGAGCCCGACAGGGGCCGCAGAGATGGCCAGGGCTTTCCTCTAGGGCTCGGGGCGAGATGAATGGCTTGCCGCAGCGGGGGCAGAACGGCTGAGGGACTGGTCGGACCAGACGCCAGCATGGGCCGCAAATGAGAGACCGTCGGGCGGCGTCCAGCGGCCGGTGACAGACTCGGCAGGGCGAAGGAAAGACACAATGAAGGAAGGCTGCCAGTAGCTCTTTCATCGGAGGAACGAACGATCAAGGAGGGGATCTCGGCCTAACGGGGACCGAGATGTGATAAACTGCTCAGTAACCCGAGCCCGGACGACGCCGGCTGTTCTGGGCCAACCTTCTGGAGAGTTATCTACAATGCTGTTCCACCAAGTGAAGGAGGGAAAACGAACGAACCGCCCGACAAGACGGCTGTCGGGACCAGCGCAGCGGAATTCGCTGAGGGGTGAGCGACTCAGGCCTTGCGCTGCTGCTGCTCCTCCTCCTCCTGGCAGGCGATGCAGAATCGGGCGAATGGCAGCGCCTCGAGCCGTTTTTCGCCGATCGTCTCGCTGCATCGTTCGCATTGCCCGTACTTCTTCAGCCGCATCTTCTCCAAGGCTGCGTCCACCTGCTTCAACAACTGGCGCTCCGCGTCGCCGATGGAGAGCAGAAACTCCTTGGTGTAGGCCGTGGTAGCCTGATCAGCGATGTCCTGGATACCGTCAGTGCCGCTCTCCAGGTTATTCGCATGTTTCTCCCGAACCTCGCTGATCAACGCACGTCGCTTTTGTAACAGCTTTTGCTTTAACCGCTCCAGCAGCGCTGCCTTCATCGGCATCGCCATCACCTCCAATCCTGGCGATCAGCCAGCCTTAGACGCCCTCGCTTTCGCGGAAGGGCTTCCGACTGACGCGAAGATTCACCTGCCCCAGGTCCTACGTTTCGTCTACCAGCCTCACTCGCCCAGCGGAACAGCTTCAATAAAAAAAGAAGCGGGGCGTTTTCGCCCTCCGCCTCTCGAAGATCCGCCTTGTCGCTGCGCTGTCATCTCAAAGGGCCCTGCGATCCCCGCCGGAGGAGCTCCTGTTTCGGAGCATCCGCCCACAGGCCCTCCAGATCATAGTACAGCCATGTCTCTTCGTCGAAAATATGAATGATGACGTCACTGTAGTCAAGCAAAATCCAACGGGCTTCCAGGTCGCCCTCTCGGTGTAGCATCTTGACCCGTTCCTCAAGGAGCCGCTCCTCGATGCGTTCGGCGATGGCGCGGACCTGCCGGATCGACGGCGCACTCACAATGAGGAAATACTCGGTGAAGCTGCAGAGGCCCCGCAGGTCCAGATGGACCAAGGAGGTCGGCTTCACCTCGGAGGCTGCCGCCGCAGCAAGCCGTAACAGCGTCTCGGTGTCGATCTTGCCTCTCTCGCCCCCTGACAACGCGCGTCTCACCTCAGCGGATCGGCCAGCTTACGTCCCGGCTGATACAGGCGGTTCTTGCCCATGTAGGCGGCGACCGTGTCGGTTACCAGATACCGGATGCTCCTTCCCTCCTTCACAAGTTGCCGGATCTCGCTAGAGGAGATATCCAGCGAGACCACTTCAACCAGTAGCACCAGGCCAGGTTCATAGCGCTTTCTCGCGATCTCGGATGTGATCTCGGAGATCTTCACATACTTGAATCGGGGCACCCCCAGGAGCTGCTGCAGCTCCGGGATCATCGATCGCTCCACCTCGTCAAGCCGCCAACCGGGCCGGGCGGTCACGATGACCTGGGCAAGCGACAGCAACTCCTTCGCTTCCTTCCAGGTGGCAATACCATGGAACGCATCCACGCCCATGATGAAGTAGATGGTGCTCTCCTCCCCATAGAGCTTCCGAAACTCCCGGAGCGTCTCAACCGAGTACGAGCGTCCCGGTCTGCTTAGCTCAATTGGTGAGACACTGAAGTAGGGCGTGTAGACCGTCGCGAGCGAGACCATCTCGTACCGGTGCAGGGCCGACGCCTCGATCTCCTCCTCTTTGTGGGGCGGCCGGGCGGCGGGGACAAAGATGATCCTGTCCAGCTCGAAGGCCCAGTAAATCTCCTCGGCGGCCCGCAGGTGGCCGAGGTGGATCGGGTCGAAGGTTCCGCCCATCACGCCGATGCGCATAATAAACCCCAAAACAGTGCGGGGTGCGGGGTGCGGGGTTCAACATTGCACGTCGTACGCTTTTGATCGGACGCCGAACCTCATAGCCACACCCATGTTTGAGTAGCATTACGCCCCACGCGGTCATCCCCAATCACGCGGTAAGCAGTTCCAGCTCCGGGGGGTAGACCTCCGGTCTCTTAAGCCTAATCAATACGACCTTTTCACCCCGGGCACAGAGCATGCCCGCCCTCTGACGGTTTTCCTTGCTCAACTCGGGATCATCCGCCGGGAGGATCACAATCTGGGCATCTTTGGGGATCTGGTCCAGTATGCCTGGGTGCTCAAAGGCATAACGCATGAAGCCATCCAAAAGGTCAAGGTTTCTCTTTGCCAGATCATCACTTCGCGCGTTGGTCATCGCATCTCAAAAGTCGCACTTCGCGCCCTTTTCATCGCACTCCGCACTTCGCACCTCGCACTTCGCACTTTATTTTCTCGAGTCGCGAATCTGGCCTTCGCCCAGCACGATGAACTTCTGACAGGTCAGTTCCGTGAGGCCGACCGGGCCTCTGGCGTGCAGCTTTTGGG
>JACQEV010000134.1 GCA_016200385.1 Candidatus Methylomirabilota bacterium | reverse complement strand
TCCTGTTAGCGTTCGCGCTCATGTGGGTGGTGTTCCGGAAGCCGATCTGGGAGTCCTGCGCCTGGGGGCTTCATATTCTCTTGGACATCTTCACACATTCCTATCGATTTTTTCCCACTCCGTTTCTCTGGCCGATTTCGGATGTCAAGGTCAACGGCTGGCCGTGGGGGACGCCGGCGATTTTCATCCCCAACGTGATCCTACTCGCCCTGCTCTACGCCCGGTTCTTTCTTCGTCAGCGGAAGGTGCCGAATCGTTGATCGCAACCTTTCCTCCAACGGTAGGAGGCGTCTCGGCAACCCACAACCCCCAGGTCGATCCGGGGTTTGAAGGTTCACCTTCGGAAGACGCACAGTCCTTGGCCCGGCTTCGGGCCATTGCGGAGGGTAGAATCCATCGAACGCTGCCGAGCGTCTAAGGGGATGAGGAGTCTTCCACGTGTCATGCATCGATCTGAAGGCCGACGCGTGGGGGACATGTACCGGGTGATCCGCGGCGAAATGGTTTTAAGATCCGAGAGTTCAGGGAGGCTCACATGCTGATCCGACATGCCCCGGATATGAAAACGTCGGAGATCACGGACTTTCACCTTTACCTGAACCGGCGGTCGTTTCTGCTGGGGATGGCGGCCTTGGCACTGGCGCCGTCCATGCCGGCTGCTGCGGCAGTGCCAGCCGGTGAACGCCTCAAGGCGACCCGCAACGAGCGGTTGACGGTGGAGGATCCCCCGACGACGTTCGAGAGCATCACCACCTACAATAACTTTTACGAATTCGGTACGAACAAGGATGACCCCGCTCGGCTTGCGCACATGCTCAAGGCCCGCCCCTGGACAGTCCTGGTCGATGGGCACGTGTCGCGCCCTAAGCGGTACGACGTCGATGAGCTCGTGCGGCTCTCCCCACTGGAGGAGAGGGTATACCGCCTCCGCTGCGTCGAGGGGTGGTCAATGGTGATCCCGTGGATCGGGTATCCGCTGGCTTCGCTCATCAAGCGGGTGCAACCGACGAGCAAGGCGAAGTTCGTCGAGTTTACGTCGCTCCTCGATCCTCAGCAGCTCCCTGGGCAGCGGCAGGGCTTCCTCAGCTTTTCGTCCCTGGAGTGGCCCTACGTCGAGGGCTTGCGGCTGGATGAAGCACTTCACCCGTTGACGTTGTTGACCTTCGGGCTGTACGGGCAGGTGTTGCCGAACCAGGACGGGGCCCCGATCCGCGTCGTTGTGCCGTGGAAGTACGGTTTCAAGAGCGCAAAGTCGATCGTTCGGATTCGCTTCGTCGCCGAGCAACCCAAGACCACATGGGAAAAGGCGGCGCCCAAGGAATACGGCTTCTATTCCAACGCGAACCCTACCGTCGATCATCCTCGCTGGAGCCAAGCGACCGAGCGGCGCATCGGTGAGTTCAGGCGGCGGAAGACGCTCATGTTCAACGGATACGAGGAGCAGGTCGCATCGCTGTACACGGGGATGGATCTCAGGAAGTCCTACTAGCCCCATGTCCCGTCGGACTCGCATCATCGTGAAGGGTGCGATATGGGGCGTTGCGCTCCTGCCTCTCCTCACGCTGTTCTATCGCTATTCCACCGATCGACTCGGGCCCAATCCGATCTCGTATGCCACCAACCTGCTAGGCGATACGACGCTCAGACTCCTGCTCGCAAGCCTGGCATTGACCCCACTCCGAATGATGTTCAAGATCTCCTTGCAGATGAGCGTGCGGCGACTGCTCGGGTTGTTTGCGTTTTTCTATGCCTGCCTCCATTTCACCATCTGGATTGCGGTGGACCATTTCTTTGACTGGAACGAAATGATGGCCGATGTCGTGAAGCGGCCCTATATCACGGTCGGCGTTCTCGCGCTGACCCTGCTGATGCCGCTGGCCGCCACCTCCACAACACGCATGATCAAGCGGTTGGGTGGGAAGACCTGGCGACGCGTGCACAGGCTGGTGTACGTCATCGGCGTGCTGGCCGTCCTGCATTACCTGTGGCTCGCGAAGAAGGGCGTGAACGATCCCTTCGTGTATGCCGGCCTGCTGGCCATCTTGCTCGGTGTCCGGCTCTTCGACTGGGCTCGACGCGGTGCCAGGAGCCGTCGACAGCCCATATCTCCCACAAATAGGCTGGTAACGATTGCGCCTTCCGTTCCCCCGAAGCCTTAACGCATTGAAGTGTCCCTGTCCCAGCATGTCCACCCAAAGATGCTGAGCCCCTCCACCCTAAGCCTGCACCCCTCCCGTCCACGAGGTGGCCCGCACCCTGTCTCTCCATCATCGGCGTCCTGGAGGAGCGAGAGCTACGCGACCGCTTCGGCGCGGAGGACGAAATACTGCCGGAGGGTTCCCCGGTTCGTGCCACGATTCGCCTAATGCGGTGTTGCACTTGGCGGAAGCTTTCTCCCGAACGAGATCGGCCGGTGCAGATTCGTGGTTGTAACCTGCACACCCACCCCGACAGGATGGCTCCCCCAAAAAGCTTGACAACTCCGGGCAGCACGCGGTAGAAAGCACCTATCAAAGGTGGTCCTCATGCGCCCGGCTGTTCTTAGCGTTTCAGCCAACTCTGGCGATTCGGTCGGCGTGCGACAGAGCATAGCCCTCTTGGGTGGAACTCAGCCTGAGAGGGCGTTCGTGTTTTTGGGCCAGTGTAGAGAGCGGAGCGCTCGATAAGGAGGGAGAAGCGATGCGAAGAGCGATGGTTGTGATGGTCGGAATGGTGGCGATGTTTGGATTGCTCATCGGCTCACCCTCCGCCGAGGCGACGCTGA
>JACQEV010000116.1 GCA_016200385.1 Candidatus Methylomirabilota bacterium | reverse complement strand
CTTCGTTGGCAATGATCCGCAGGATCTCCTCCCGATGCTCGGCTAGATACGGCCCTTTGAGCGTCACCTGCCCGCTCGGGTAACCGTCGCGAATCTTTTCACACGCAGGACACACCACATCCTTCACCGTCCCCGACTTGCGGAGCGTCTCATAGGCCTCTTCATCCAGGCGCCATCGCTTCCCTTTCGAGATGGCGTGGCAGCCGGGACAGACCACCATGCCGGGCGCGCCCTTCGGAAGATACGAATCGGTCTGGACATCTACCCTTTTCTTGAACGAGGCCGGGTTATATCGCTTGCGTCCTTTCATGGGCGTCTTCATCGATCTCTCCGCGCAACTGGGTTCCAAGTTCCAGGTTTCAGGTTCCAGGTTCTAAACACTTGGAACTCGGAACGTGGAACCTCGAACGTTCTTCAAGTTGGAACGTGGCACTTCGGGCCCTCTCAACTCGGAACCTGGCACTTGGAACCTGGAACCACAAGCCGGGGGCGCCTCATTCGACCTTGATCGGGATTGCTTTCCGCTTCGCTTCCTCCGTCTTCGGAAGGGTAATCGTCAGCACCCCGCTCTTGAAGGCAGCCTTGATCTTATCGGCGGCCACCGGTGCGGGCAACTCCACCATGCGGGAAAACGCGCCGTACGAGCGCTCGATCAGATGATGATGCTCGTCCTTCTCCTCTTTTTCCTCCTTCCTCTCCCCCTTGATGGTCAAGGTCTTCCCGGAGACGGAGATGTCGAGGTCTTTGGCCTCCAGGCCGGGAAGCTCAGCCTTGACGACCAAGCTGTCCTTGGTCTCGGTCATGTCCAGACGCGGTGTCCAGGTCATCCCTGGCAGCTCAAGGCTGGGGAACTCACCGAAAAACCGCTCGAACAGGCGGTCCATTTCTCGCCTGAACGTGCTGAGTTCGCCGAAAGGTGTCCACTTCATGAGCGCCATTGCCGTTCCTCCTGTTCCTTCTGTTCCTTTCGCCAACAGTTGCAGAAGTGTTTGGTCGCCTCCCCCCGGATCTCGTCATTCCTCTCACTAGAAGGCGCCGGTTCAGAATGATATCGGTTCCGGTACCTCCTCCAGATCGTGGATCATGATCACCAAGTCCTGGGGCCTGCACGCCCGGTCCTTGACGTGATGGTACAGCACTGCCGCCCGCTCGAAGCCAAAGTGGCGGAAGGCGGCGAGGGCCGCCTGCTGGCTGCCCATCAGCTCTACGACCAACCGCTCCAGCTTCAGGCCCTTGGCAATCTCGATCAGTTCTTTGATCAGCAGACTGCCTAACCCCTTCTGTCGATACTCTGGATCGATCACCAGGCGCACCTTTCCTAGATGGCGCGTCCAGCCGATCGCCCGCCGGTGCAGCGTCGCGTCGCCTATCACCTTCCCATCCGCTAGCGCCAGGAGCGGCAGAGCCCGTGCGTAGTCCAACTCGTCCACCCAGGATTGAATCGTCGCCGGCTTAGAGACATCGTCCTTGAGGAAGAGCCGGTCCTCCTTCGAGACCCTTTGGAAGAACTCATAGAGGGCCTGTTGATCCTTTTTCACCATGAGGCGCAGGGTCACCTGCGTCCGATCGCTAAGCTTTGCGCGTTTTGGGTAGCGTTTGAACACGTTGTCCCTCCTGTTTCAGCGTCCATCAGGGTTAGAAGTAGAACCAGTCCGGGACAAACGCCGTGGGCACATCCAGGACCATCACCACCAGATCCCGGTTCCTGCCGGTCTGGTCCTTCACGATCCCCGGCAGGACCGCCACCTGCTCGAAGTTGAACCGCTGAAACGCGCGGATCGCCGCTCGCTCCTCTGCGACGATTTCGGCGACCAGCTTTTCCACCCCGACATCGGCCGCGACCAGGATGATCTCTTCGAGCATGTGGCTCCCAAGGCCCTTGTGGCGGTAGGCCGGATCAACCACCAGCCGCACCTCTGCCACATGCTTCAGCCAGCCGCTGCTCCTTCGATGCAAGGTCGCGTCGGCGACGATCTTGCCATCGACCTCGGCCAACAAAGGGAAAACCCGCCCGTAGTTGATATCCTTGAGCCAGGATTCGATGACCTCTTTCTTCGACACGTCGTGCTTCAGAAACTTCCGATCCTCCTCCGGGGTCCTGGCAAAGAATTCATGAAGCCCCTCCCGGTCGGTGTGGGTCATCGCCTTCAGCAGGACCTTGGTCCCGTCCTTGAGGACGATGGTCTTCGGGAATCGGTCCTCGATTTGCTTCTCGTTCATGCTTCCTCCTTTGTTGGACCTACGCCGCGGCGGACAGGACAGGATAGCCCGCCTTCTCGATCGCGTTCACCAGCTCTTCTGGATTCTCGTCCTCGATTCTCAGAATCAAGATCTTGCGTTCCTCCCCTTTGTGGGTCGCCCTAGCGGTCATGATACTCACGATGTCGCCCTCTCGCTCCCTGACGATATCGCCGATCGCATACAAGGCGGTGGGCGCGTCTTCCACCACCACCTCAACCCGCGAGCAGGATCCGCGAATTCCCATCGCCTCGACCAACGCCTCGAGCACATCGGTCTCGGTGATGATCCCAACCAGCATTCCCCCCTCCACCACCGGCAGGCCTCCGATCTTGTGGGCAAGCAGCAGCCTGGCCGTCTCCTCGATGGTCGTCTTGGGGGTCACGCTGACCACCTGCTTGGTCATCACCTCCTTGGCTTCCAGCTTATCCAGGAGGCAATTCACCTCGTACACCGAGAGGCTCGTGGCAGGCGACGGCGATACACGTTTCAGATCCCGATCGGTCAGGATGCCCACTAACCTTCCCCCCCTGACGACCGGGAGGTGACGAATTTTGTGCTGGCGCAGCAGCCGGGAGGCCTCAAGGATGCCGGTCTCCGGGCTGATCGTGATCGGATCGCGCTTCATCCGGTTCTCCACCAACATCAGGCCCCTCCTTGTTGCGGTTCTCTCTCCGCCTACGCTTCTTCACGCCGCCTGCGGAACAGCTCGCAATCCACATGCTCGGCCTTCGTGCACAGCTCCTGAAATTCGGCAATGGTCACCACTCGAAGCCCCGCTTCACGTTGGGCCAAGCAGTAGCCCTCGATAGGGTACCAGGGGGTGAGCTTGGCCCGCTGTAGGTACGGGCACATCCGACCTTGCTCGCCCGCCTCATCTGGACAGTCCGGCGCCCGAGCATCCGACAGAACCTTCATCGCCCCCCTCCCCGGCCAGCCTGCCCTCGCCATCCCCGTCAACCGACACGGATGCCTGGCCGACTTGAAATGCTTCAAGAAACCTGACCAACCGTTCTGTAGCTTCCCCCACGTCGAACTGCTCGGTATCAAGCACGAGCTCAGGATGAAGCGGCGGCTCGTACATCTCATCAACACCCGGGACGGTTGATCCCTCCCGGCCCGCCTGCCCATAGACATCCCGGGGGGCGAAGCCGCCGCGCCGATACCCCGCCCGTGCCCGGCATCGATCCAGGGAGGCGTGGAGGTAGATCTCGGCGAAAGTGGGGATCACAGCGCGCGCCACGTCGCGGAACCGCCGCCTGTGGGCGGTCGCATCGACGATCACGTTGATCCCCTCGTTGTAGAGCAGCAGCGCCATATAGGCCAGGGCGCGGTACAGGATCTCGCGTTCCTCGGCGGTGTAGGTCGGCCGGGGCGTCACGACCTTTCGAATCTCGTCGAGCTCCAACACCCGAACCCCGATCCCGCGAGCGACCAAGCGACGCGTAGCCTCACGGGCCACACTGCTCTTGCCACTTCCCGGAAGTCCTGTGAGCCACGCCACCCAGGCCACTGGGAGTTCCTCACTCCAGATAGCGATTGAGGTCCTTGTAGTCGAACTGTTCGATTCGAAGCATCGCCTGCACGAAGCGGAAGAGCTTCAAGCGCACCTCTTCCGGAAGGTCGGGATACCAAACCGGACTCGCGATCACAAGGGCGCGAAAGACGTAGAAGAGCGGTATCACCTGGTTCAGCTCCAGATCACGGGTCCGTTCGAGGTAGTCGCCGTAGAAGAGATCGAAGAGCTGGACGAACGCCCCTTCTAATCGACCCGATCGAAGGAGCGAGAAGAAAAGGTAATTAATGCTCATGGCCGCGATGTCATCGGCCGGCTCGCCCCACTCTCCCCGACTCCGGTCGAGCAACGTGAAGTCACTCCCCTCCTCAAAAAGGATGTTCCAGGGATGAAAATCGCCGTGGACGATGCTCAGACGCTTCGCCTTCTCTTTCAGGTGATGCCGCCAGGCAACGCAGCCGGACTCTATAAGATACTGCTGCTTGGGCGGCAGCAGCGGGTAATCGGCCGGGTAGCCATCCAGAATTCCCATGATCCCCTCGCCGTGGCCGATCAGATCCCGGATCCGCCGGAAGTAGAGCTGGACATCCCAACTCTTCTCCGCGTGAATTTTCGCCAAGTAGGCCGAGAGCGCCCTGGCACGGTCGAGGTCTAGCGAGGTCGCCTTCCCCTCGGTCCGCATCCGTTCGAGATCGATCCGGTACGGCGTGCCCTCCCCCTTCTCCATCAGGAGGAAGTATTCTCCCGCATCCCCAGCCGATCGCAGCTCCCCTTCCCGAGTGATGAAACCGACATCGAAGCTCTTGACGTGACGCAGGAGCTT
>JACQEV010000008.1 GCA_016200385.1 Candidatus Methylomirabilota bacterium | reverse complement strand
CCTTGACAAGCAAGGCATCCTCGTCGCAATCGAAGTAGATCTCGTGCACCCGCTGGATGTGCCCCGACTCCTCGCCCTTCTGCCAAATTCGCCGCCGGGAGCGGCTGTAGAAATGGGTGAGGCCGGTCTCCAGGGTCAGCCGCAGCGATTCCTGACTCATGTACGCAAGGGTCAGGACCTGCCCGTTTGTGACATCCTGGACAATGGCCGGGATCAGCCCGGAGTCGTCGAATTTCAGTTGGCCTGGATCGAATCGTTCCATCGCACGTCACTCCCTCACAGGGACGCTCCGGCGGCGGAGGAAGGCTTTCGCATCCTGAACGGTCCATTCGCGGAAATGGAAGATGGAGGCGGCCAGCGCGGCGTCGGCCCCCCCCAGCACAAACGCCTCATAGAGGTGATCGAGCGTGCCTGCACCGCCCGATGCGATGACGGGGATCCCCACGGCATCTGTCACAGTTCTCGTGAGAGCGAGGTCGTAACCGTCCTTGGTACCATCCTTGTCCATGCTGGTCAGCAGGATTTCCCCGGCCCCGAGTACTTCTCCGCGCTTCGCCCATTGTACAGCATCCAGGCCAGCTGGTGTCCGACCGCCGTACGTATACACTTCCCATCGAAGTTCCGAGTTCCGGGTTCCGGGTTCCGGGTTCTTTGAAAGATCGACCCCACCCCCATCTCCCAACTCGGGACTCGAAACTTGAAACTCGAAACTGTCACTGACCCGCTTCGCGTCGATGGCGAGGACGATGCACTGACTGCCGAATCGCATGGCCGCCTCAGTGATCAACTCCGGTCGCTCGACTGCCGAAGTGTTCAGGGACACCTTGTCCGCGCCTGCCAGAAGGAGGGCCCGGATATCCTCAACCGTCCGGACTCCGCCACCCACCGTGAGGGGGGTAAAGGCCATCTCGGCCGTCCGTCGAACAGCCCCCAGAAGAATCTCCCGCCTCTCAAAGGAGGCGGTGATATCGAGAAAGACCAGCTCATCTGCCCCCTGCTGGTCATACAGGGCTGCCACCTCTGCCGGATCGCCCGCGTCCCGGAGGTTCACAAATCGAGTCCCCTTCACAACGCGGCCGTCCTTCACATCAAGGCAGGGAATAATCCGCTTCGCCAGCATGATGCCCTATCCCGCGGCCGCGATCGCTTCTTTCAGCGAAAACCTGCCCTCGTAGAGGGCCTTGCCAACCAAGGCGCCGATGATGCGAGTCGGCTCAAGCGCAGCGAGTCGTTTCACGTCTTCAAGTGTGGCAATGCCGCCGGAGGCAATGAGAGGGTGGCTGGTCGCCTGAGCCATGTGTAGCAGAGCTTCCAGATTCGGTCCCGTGAGCATCCCATCCCGCCCGATATCGGTGTAGATAATGGCAGCCAGCGGGAGCTCGGCCGACCGGGCCGCCACCTCCGTCGCCAGCAGCCTCGTGTCGGCGGCCCAGCCACGCACGGCGACGTTCCCTCCTCTCGCGTCGATCCCCAGGATAACCCGGCCAGGATAGCGACGGCTTGCTGCAGCCAAAAACCCCTCATCTTCGATCGCTGCCGTCCCGAGAACCGCGCGCTCGATGCCGGAGGCGAAGACCTGGTCCAAGGCGGCCAGACTTCGGAGCCCGCCGCCAAGCTGCACTGGCACCTTAACCGCCCTGGCCACTTCGGCGGCAACCCGCAGTTGCTCCGGCCTTCCGGAAAAGGCCCCGTCAAGATCGACCAGATGCAGTATCGGCGCCCCCTCACTCTCCCACCGCTGGGCCACAGCGATCGGATCGCTCGCATAGGAAATCTGCCGGAGAGGATCGCCCTGGGCCAGCCGAACGACCTGACCCCCTTTCAGGTCAATCGCCGGGATGACCAACATCTAGTGCCGTTCCACCTATTCACGACGAACCAGTGGGACTTCGGTGAAAGAGACGTATGGGCTGCATGCCTGTCTGCCATTAGCCGCGACAAGTTCGAACGGCACTAGGTGAGCGAAGCGAAGTTCTTCAACAGCTGCAAGCCGAGGCCCTGGCTCTTTTCGGGATGAAACTGGCAAGCAAACAGGTTATCTCGCCAGAGGACAGAGGTGAAGCGCAGGCCGTACTCGGTGGTGGCGGCGATCACGCCTTCATCCTCGGGTTGCACGTAGTAGGAGTGGACGAAGTAGAAGAATCCACCGTCAGGAATGCCTTTGAAGATCGGGGCGGGCCGCTCGATCCGGATCTGGTTCCACCCCATGTGCGGAATCTTCAGCCTTGCCGCACTGCTGCCCCCACTCGGGGATAAGACTGCTTCCGGGAATCGGACCACCCGACCCTTGATGACATTGAGGCCTTTGTGATGCCCGAACTCCTCGCTCTCACTGAAGAGGAAGTGAAGTCCTAAGCAGATGCCAAGAACCGGCTTCCCAGCGTCTATTGCGTGGAGCAGCGGCTCGACGAAGCCACCGTCCCGAAGCTTCGTGATCCCGTCGCGAAACGCACCCACCCCGGGCAGGACGATGCCCGAGGCGTCTCGAAGCGTGCTCGAATCCTCCACGATCTTGGCGTCGGCCCCGACCCGCTCGAGCCCCTTCTGCACACTCCGGAGATTCGCGATGCCGGAATCGATGATGGCGATCATGGTCAGCTCGTTCCAGGTTCCATGTTCAGCTTCGCAGTTCCAGGTTCTGCACTCGGAACTCGGAACGTGGAACTTGGAACTGTCTTTTCACAGACTCCCCTTCGTCGATGGGACCTCCGCAATCCGAGGGTCGATACCTGTCGCCTGGTCAAGAGCTCTGGCCAACGCCTTGAAGATCGCCTCGACGCAGTGGTGCAGGTTCTCGCCATAGAGAATCGAGATGTGGAGGTTCACCTTCATATTCATCGCGAAGGCGCGCATGAACTCCTTCACCAGGGTGACGTCGAAATCTCCGATCCATCCGGTCAGCTTTGGCGCCTGATAGACGAAATAGGGGCGCCCACTGATGTCGATCACCACCTGGGCCAGCGCCTCGTCCAGGGGAACAAGGGCCGAGGCAAAGCGCCGGATGCCACGCTTGTCACCCATGGCCTGCGCGAACGCTTCGCCGAGGGCGATCCCTACATCCTCGACGGTGTGGTGCAGATCGACCTGGAGATCCACCTTCGCATTGAGGCTGAGGTCGAAGAGGCCATGCTTCACCAATTGAGCCAACATATGGTCAAGGAAGGGAATCTGCGTATGAACCTCGTGCCGGCCCGCCCCATCCAGGTTCAGCTCCACCGCCACATCGCCTTCCGCTAACAACCCCTCGAACACATGAGCACCGGGAAGCCTGGTCCGGAAGAGGATAAAGTTGGCTTCTGACGGGAAGACCTCTACCCCGGCAAGCCCCACCAGCCGCCTCTCAACCCGTGCCCGCTCGCGGAGGACCTCACGAACATTGGCGTCGATCCACTCGCGATGGGCCAGCAGCACGGCGGCTGCCGCCTGGGAAAAGGCATTCACGTTGAATGGGAGTCGGACCTTCTCCAACTCGGCAGCGAGCGTCGGATGCGTCATGATGTACCCTATCCGAAGGCCGGCCAACCCGATCTTGGAGAGGCTGCTGAGGATCACCAGTCGCTCCTGGTCGACCAGGTGCGGCAGCATTGTCCTGCCGGCGTAAGGGCCGTAGGCTTCATCGACGACGACCAATCCGGGGGCTGCGACCAGGATCTTGAGGATCTCCGCCTCAGAGAAGATGCCGCCCGTCGGGTTGTTGGGCGTGGCGAGAAAGACCACCTTGGGGCCCGTCCGTTCCATGGCCTCGATCATCGCGGGCAGGTCAGGCTCGAAGCGGGACCCCAGTGGGACCCCTTCGAAGTGAAGCCCTTGACTCTTCGCGATCAATTCGTACATCGAAAAGGTCGGGACCGGGGCAAGAACGGTCGCGCCTGGGCCTCCGATTGCAAGGAGCAGCACTTGGATCAGTTCATCGGACCCATTGCCCAGGACAAGTTGCCCCGGCCCGACCCCATGCTCGGTGGCGAGGACCGATCGGAGCCGATCTGCCTTCGGATCGGGATAGCGGTTGACCTCCACCTGCTCGAGAGAGTGGAGCAGATCTTGGCGAAGTCTCTCCGGGAGGGGGAATGGGCTCTCGTTCGCATTCAGCTTCACAAGATCGGGTCGTGGCTCCTCAGCCCGATACGCCGT
>JACQEV010000118.1 GCA_016200385.1 Candidatus Methylomirabilota bacterium | reverse complement strand
CTCTCAGCAACGGCTCGGTCTGGACCCCTTCCAGGTGTGCGGTGATCGATGTGTGAGGCAGTTGCCCCCGCCCGTCAAGTACGACCTCGCCTGACAGCGTCCCGCCGTAAAAGCCGCCTTTGAGTCGGCGGATGGTCAGGAGCCCTCCGGCATAGTGAAGCTCGCCCTCTGCGGGGCTCAGCACTAGATCATCCAAGCGAAGTGCACCAGCTTGCAGTCGTCCCTGAACTTGTACGCCGGCAAACCGATCAGTCTGGGTGGCGCCTTCGGCGGGGTGTGGGGTACGGGGTGCGCGGCGCGGGGTGCGAGGGGCGCTCGAATGGCCAGCGCCAGATCCCAGCCCGGCTGCGACTGCGAGCAAGGGTTCGAGGGCAAGCTCCGGAGTATTGACCTCAAAGCGAATCTTCGGCGCCTTTACGTTCGCGAAGGTAAGACGGCCGGTCATGACCTGACTCTTCCATTGCAGGCTGGCCTCTGGCATGTCGAATGTGTTGCCATCCCACCGCCCCTTCGCCCGTAGCCACGCCTTTTCCCCTGGCGCTTTGCCGGCTTCCTTTCCGAGCGCCACGCCCACCTGTTGCAGGTCAAGATCGGCCTGCACATCGATGCGCGGCCACTCACCTTTCACCTTCCCCTCCAGATCGATGGTCCCACTGACCGCCGAGGCGGAAGCCCCTGATAGGCCGACGTACGAAGCCAATTGTGCCGCCTCGAATCCATGCACCTTTAGTGTCGCCTCGATCGGCAGGCGATCTCCTTCCTCCACTCGAATACTCCCGGTGAGGTCAAAGGAGCCGGGCGCCTCGCCGGGCAGACGCCCGCTCGCATGGAGATGAAGCGGCGTGGCGAGAACGGGCGCAGTGACATCTACGTCCAGACCTTGGATCTCTCGCCTGACTGGACCGTGGCGCTCTGTGGGACTTTCGAAGAGAAGGGTGCCATCCCGGATGGCCAGCGCCCCCGCCAGCAGGACCGGCAGGGTAGGCTGACCCTTGACGGACCTTGCGTCCTCGCGACGGGGCTCGGCCGATGCCGGCCGCGCCGCCCGCCTGATCAGGTCGTCGAGGTTCCAGCCATCAGCCTCTCTGGCCAGCCGGATCCGCGGGCGGTCAATGCGAATTTTCCTGATCTGCAGCTCCCCCCTGAGGAGCGGGAGGAGCTTCAGGCTCACATCGAAGCGCTCCGCCTCGATGAATGATCCGGACCAGGGAGCCCGGTCGGCCACTGTCAGCCCTTGGACTGTCGCGCCCGGCCTCGGCAAAAGATGAACCCGCAAACTCTTTGCCGTCACCTCCCGGTTCAGCAGGCGACTGGCGCGGACCGCGAGCATCCCGCGATACCGCTCGGTGTTCAGAAGGAGTGGGGCGGCGAAAAGAAGGGCCGCAAGCCCGCAAAGAGCCACCAGCGACCAGAGTAGCAGGTTCCGTCGAAGTCTCGTCATCCGCCCCCTTTAGGTGGTTCTCCTTCCCCCTCGAGGCGGGCGCGGAGGAGTTCGTTGACTGCCTTCGGGTTTGCCTTGCCCCGGCTGGCCTTCATCACCGCGCCCACCAGGAAGGTAAGGCTTTGTACCTTTCCCTTTCGATAGTCGGCCACCGGCCCCGGGTGCTGTGCCAGCACCGCCTCGACAATCCGGAGTAGCTCATCCTGGTCGGAGATCTGCGTCAGTCCTTGTTCCTTGACGATAATCTCGGCATGCTTCCCTGTTCGGTACATCTCCTCGAACACCGCCTTGGCGATCTTGCCGCTGATGGTCCCACGCTGAAGCAGGGTGAGAAGGGCCGCCAGCTCCGCCGGCGGGATCGGACTCTCGGCGATCTGCCGGCCCTCTTTGTTCAACTGCCCCAACAGCTCTACCATCACCCAGTTGCTGGCGGTCTTGGGTTCGGGGAAGGTTTTGACAACCGCTTCGTAGTAGGTGGCCAGCGATCTGGAGGCGGTCAGGACCGCCGCGTCGTAGTGGGGGAGGCTATACTGCTGAACAAACCGAGCTCGACGCTCCCGCGGCAATTCCGGCAGCGTCGTGCGGCCCTCATCGATCCATTCCTTCGAGATGGTCAGCGGGACCAAGTCGGGCTCGGGGAAGTAGCGGTAGTCGTGGGCATACTCCTTGCTGCGCATGGGGAATGTCAGCTCCTGGTCGGCGTCCCACAGCCGCGTCTCCTGGACAATCCGTCCCCCCTCCTCGAGGACCCGGACCTGACGCTGGATCTCGTAGGCCAGGGCCTTCTGGACGTGCTTGAAGGAGTTCATGTTCTTGACCTCGGCCTTGACCCCCAGCTCCTCCGTCCCGGCGGGCCGCACCGAGACGTTGGCATCGCAGCGCAAGCTTCCTTCTTCCATATCCCCGTCGCAGACCTCCAGGTACACCAGGATCGCCCGGAGCTGACGGAGATACTCCGCCGCCTCCTCGGGGCTGCGGATGTCGGGCTCGCTGACGATTTCCATCAGCGGGACTCCGCTTCGGTTGAAGTCCACGAGACTGTAGTCGGCGGCCTGAAAAGTGCCTGCGTGCAGGAGCTTCCCGACATCTTCTTCCAGGTGAAGGCGATGGATGCGGACGCGCTTCGTGAGCCCATTGACGGGAAATTCGAGCGCGCCCTTCCTGGCCAGCGGGAGCTCGTATTGAGAGATCTGGTAGTTCTTTGGCATGTCGGGATAGAAGTAGTTTTTCCGGGCGAAACGGCACCACTCGGCGATCTCGCACCCCAGGGCGACTGCGGTCTTGATGGCGAACTCCACCACCCGTTTGTTCAAGACCGGGAGGACGCCCGGCATC
Source organism: Candidatus Methylomirabilota bacterium (assembly GCA_016200385.1). Lineage (GTDB taxonomy): Bacteria > Methylomirabilota > Methylomirabilia > Methylomirabilales > Methylomirabilaceae > Methylomirabilis. The sequence goes on along the minus strand of JACQEV010000118.1, from coordinate 4,462 downwards.
CCCAGGCAGACCGGACAGGCCTGGCTATTCGGCTGGCTGCCGAAGGAGGCGCTGCAGCCGCAAAAGATTTTCGACCGGGTCAGGAGCTGGGCGTGCACCTCCAGCCCGATGACCGCCTCATAAGTAGTTGTCGTGCCCAATCGTCTGCTCCCTCAACGCCCTTACATCGCAGGGCGGATCGATTCAAGAAAGGCGATGTACTCCTCGGAGAGCCCGTGTTCCTCGGCGCCGCTGATCAGCAGTCGTTTGTATGGCTTTGAGGGGGGCATCTCCCGTCCCGGGCTGGCCATCACATAGGCAAAGGCCGTGACCGCCTTGCCCGGGGTGGTCCGCACCCGAACCTCCTTGGTGACGTAGAGGCTCGGGTAGCCTTCGTACTCGTCCAACGTTTTTCGTTCAGCTTCGCTGATCTCCCACACGACCCCCTCGACCTTCTTTCCCGCCATGTCGCGGAGGTCTGCGATCCCGCCGCCCCACATCCGGGAGGTCCCGGAAAAGACCAGCTCATGGTCGGGGAGGACCGCCGCGGCCACGAACTTGGCCTTCGGGCAGACCCGCTTTAGCTGCACCCGCTCCATGTTGGAACCGTAGGCGAAGTAGAGCATCGTGCTAATGCCTGTGGGGGCGAGCACTACTCCCTTTGCGCCAGATGGCATGGGGCTCGAACTTGAAAGATGTCGCCTTGCGGTGCTTCTCGGCGATCTCCACTTCGAATGGCGCCTCCTGGCCCGGCTCAAGCGTCGCGAGCCTGACCGTCTGCTGTCCCACCTCCTGATGGCGGGTGGACCTGGGCCGGCGCACCGGCGTGCTCGTCCCGGGCTGGCCATAGAACCGGATGACGATGACGACCTCCTCGGCTCGATCAGCGCTCACGTTCTTCACCGTGCCCTTGATAGTGTCGATCCAACGTTCCGACTTGACGATGACCAGATCCTTGTTGGCACCCAACGCGGCGCCAGGCAGCAGAACCGCAGCCAGGGTAATGGTCACTGCGAGTTGTCTGAATGCCATCTGCATCGGTTCACAGGCTCGGTTTCCGGCGGTGCCAGTCGGTTGCCTGCTCGTAAGCGTGTGCCGCTTTCAGGACGGTCGCCTCGTCGAATGGCTTCACGATGGCGAAGGTTAGATCTGTGGTTACCTTCCCCGAGAAGGCAACCTGGTAAGGGATCCTCAACAGAAAGTTGCGCATATCAGGGCCCGATGCGCGGGTGCCCATGCTCCGTCCTCACAAACCATATCGGAGCAATTGTAACGTAGAGTCCCGTGTTTCGCTTACTCCAAAAGGGTGTCTTCCGAGGTGCCAGCTTCAAGCTTCGAGAAGTGAACAGCCCAACTTAGGTCTCCGTGAGGCTTCCACTGATTTCGCCAGCTAAATTGAGGAGCATCCGGCGTTTAGTCTCCTGTACGGACGTCGAATCTCCCAGAACCCACATTAACTTCACAACGGCGGCTTCAGTTGTCATGTCCCCTAGCGGAGTTGCTCCAATACGCCTCAGTTTGCTGCCACCCACATAAGCCGATAAAGTTGCTCGACCAATCGGTCCAGAAGTCACGAATACGGGAATCTCTGCCTTTACGACTTCTTGGATTGATCCCAACAAACTATAGTCGCGCCCTGTCGGGAGGGTTCCGTCTGCATAACCTTCGATCACCAAGCCAGCGTAATTGCCGTTCGCAATGTGGCCAATAGTTTCAGCCGACATTCCAGGATATGCCTTTAACAAGGCCACCCTCTCATCGAGCTTAACCGCAGGGCAAAACTGGTCGGTTGGAGTCCAAGAAGCCGCCCTAAGCCTATCCTTAAAGAGCGTCACCCTACTGCTAATAATCGTTCCAATTTCCGGTTCGTGGATCGAGTGAAAACAATCGCGCCGCCAGGAGTGTGTTTTCCTTACGCGGGTGCCCTTAATGAGGGCAACGGCCTCGTTATCCTGCGATTTCGAGCTTGCTCTGCCGTTCGCATCCGCAAAGTACTCCCGAGAAGTCCCGGTAGCTCTAGTGAACGCGAAGTATAGGCCAGGATACTTAGTGAGTTTTCGCAATGCCATTATGCTGGCAGAAAGAACCATTCGCGCGGTTGCCGCATCCTCCTCTATTGGCAGAACACTTCCTGTTAGAATGATCGGTGCAGGGGCACCCCTAAGCATATATGTGAGTGCTGCGGCAGTATAAGCGACGGTATACGTCCCGTGCAGGATCATAATGCCATTTGCTCCGGTACGAATTGCCATCCCCGCTTCCTGTGCAATTCTTCTCCAATGTGTGGGGTGCATATCCTCACTTAGCAGGTCGAGGACCTCCCGCACAGTGATTTGGACACCTTCGATTCTTCGACATAATTCCTTTACGAGTTCTCCCGCACCTCTTCGGGAACGAATGGCCAAGCTTCGAGATCCTCGCAGGCCCACAATTGTCCCGCCGCATACGAGTACTGCTACGTTCACACCTTTACCCCCCCATCCGCTTCACACAAGGAACCTCCGCTCAGACCTTCCCCATATAGGCTCTGATCAAGAATAGTAACTCGTACAGATGTCCTCCCCGTGATAAAACTATGGCCTTCCCCATCGCCTCTCTTTTTCTTATCCACGCTATGTGTTGTTCGTAAACCTTCCTGAAGCGGAGCTGCCGCCATGCCACAATTTCAAACCGAAACCCCGCCTTCTTCAGAGTACGCTGGGTTGTTCCAAGATCAGCTAATGAAGTGTTTACAAAGAGAAGACTGCCCCCCGGCCTCAGCCACTTTGTGATGCGATGTACTAGGTCTGCGATAAATTCTATTCCCGTCATCCCGCCGTAGCAGCACATGCTTAGGCTACCTCCTGCTGGTGGTCGGGCCATGGGGAGGGATGGCGGATTGCACGCAATAAGGTCATAGGTCGCTTCATCCGGTATCACTTTGAATGCATCTCCGATTATCACTCTTACTTTATCAATAAGTCCATTTAGGCGAACATTAGTGTTTAGGGCATCCTTAGCATTCTGTTCCAATTCAACTGCATCAACTTTTCCTGCTCCTAGCTTGGCCATTGTAAGCCCGACTATTCCCGAACCGGCCCCGACATCAAGACACCTAATGCCCACACAAACTGGGAGATGACTGCATACAAACACCGAATACGCTGTTGGATTGCACACGCCCGCGTAGTGCCGGACGGCCACAGTAACTCCTTGAGGGAACCTATACCTAACAGTCATGTCCTCTTTGCTATGAATCATTCCATTTCTCAGTTGAGCCCTCTTCTACTCTATACGAGAAGTCCAGAGTTCTTCGCGACCGTTTCCGTGTCGCTTCTCCTCACTCTCGGCTCGCCCAGCAGACCCCCATGGCGACTCAGGATGTGCTTGCAGCATTTCTTTGCGAACATTTGAAGTTGGCGCACGTTTCCCGACCAATCAATTTCTCTGCTAAGGAGGAAGTCGAAGACACCTAGGTCTACACTGATCTTCGCTGCCATATCAGGCTGGAGTTCCGAGAATTCGGCTGTCAAGAAGTGGTAAAACAGAATCGGTATATCCTCCCGCCGCGCATTCAACGATGGTAGGGTAATCTCCCCTCCACGCCTGAGCCTATAGTAGAGATCTGGCCGCAACCTCTTTGCTCTCAGCAGGATCGAGCCAATAAGGGCGTTGGCAATCTCGCCAAAAAGATGCCTGGCTCTGGACACGTTTGCCATAACGAGTTCCTGCGTAAGTTCTTCCGGGGACTCATTTATGATCCCAATAATTAGAAACTCGACAGTTTCTGAACTAGGACTCCCGAGGGCTTGTAACTCGCCGTTCTCTATAATTCTCAGCAACACGCCCTGGGACTCCAGGTCAAGACTGTTCAATTCATCCAGAATCAAGACTGGAAGGTTGCCCTTTTTAGTGCTAGGATCCCGTTCCTTCGCTTTTTGTAAGATTCCCCGAACAGACAATTCTCCCCAGTTGGACTCGAGGCTCAGACCGGTTAGAAGCGGCACAACCGCGGTCTCCGGCCGTAGAGCTGCGAGGTTAACAACTGTGACATCCGAATCGAAATAGTCATCGGAGAAGAGCGGAATCAGCCTCGCTATTTTCTCCTTGCCGGATCCTGGCCCTCCAAATACAAGCACTGTCGGCAAAGGATTGCCTGGCTGATAACGCGGATTCATCTTAGTAACCTCTCTTAGTATATTAATCATTCCCGGAGACGCCAGAACGTACTTTGCGAAGATCAGTGAATCTTTGAGCTTCTTTGTCGCCCTTTCCATCTTATTGCTGTTGGGATCGCGATTATCTATACTGTCCAGCCAATAAGCCCTGCGGGCCCACAATATTGCAAAACCTGCCTCCAGCGGCTCTTCACTCATACGCGTCAAGCGATCCTGAGTAGCCGCATTTCGTGAGAAGAAAAGAGTATTATCTAGGGCCTCTCGGACAGAAGTTGCCTTCGCGGGATTCCTAAGCAGAGAATCGAAACGACATTCCTCGGCACCGT
>JACQEV010000129.1 GCA_016200385.1 Candidatus Methylomirabilota bacterium | reverse complement strand
CCTGATGGCTTCTCCGACGGTCCAGCGCTCTTGAGGGCGGGCCGGATCACGAGGAAGTTCAGCGATCCGGCCACCAGCACGGGCAGCAGCAGAAGCATCTTGGCGAGGAGCGTCAGCCCATAGGGCGACGCGATGATGGCGCGCAGGCTATCCAGGTGCCGAGTGGCGTTGTAGACGCCGCTGCCGACCAGAACCGCCACGCTGGCAAGGGCGATCGGGGTGATCCGGTTCACGATGGGCGCGAGGACGGGGTGCGTCGTCGCCGCCTCCAACTCGCGCATCCGGCCCAGCAGCAGGCGAAAGTAGATCAGCAGGCCAATCCACGAGGTAGCGGCCAAAATGTGCAGCGCGTCGGAGGCCATGGCGATGAGCGAACCGGAGACCAGCGCGATCGCATGGCTGGCGAGGATGCGCGACGTGAGCGCGCTCGCGGCGAGCACCAACACGGTCAGCCAGCGTATCCGGGACCAGGGCCACGACCGCGCAGTCGTCTGACCAAGCTCACGAGACGTGGCGAGCACTACCAGCAGGGCAGCGATCAACAGGCTTCGGCCAATCCAGACCCAGCCAGCATTGGTCCGCGTGAGCAGTCGCCAGACGACGGCGAATTCCACGCCGCTAAAAAGCGTACCGCCCATGATATCGACGACCTGCAAGTAGAGTTCGGGGAGGCCCACGATCAGCGCGATCCATGCCGCGGCTGTGGCAATGCTAACGACCCGGCGTTCGATCGGATCAATGTGGCTGAGGGTAAGGCCGGATCTACACAGGGTGGGTCGAAGGAGGGCTATCACGAACCACGGGCCGGCAGCGGCCGTCACGAGGGCAATGAGCAGGACCGGGCGAAACAGGGCGTCGAGCATGGCGGGCGGCTGGTCTTTGGACGCGCGCCTACGTCATGATGCTGAGCTGGCGGCCTAACGCTGATGCGGAGACGGGGACACTCCTCTTCAAATCCGGGTGATCCAATTCAGCCCCTCAAACACAGATTTCAGAGAGTCCAAGTTGCTTCGAGTGAATAGGCTCTTCGCGGCGCCTCGCCACAACCCCTGTCGAGCCTGGGCGATCGAATCGCTCACCGAGACCGCCACGTGTTGCATGACCGAGGCGTCGCGGTAGCAATCGATCATGCACCGTGTACAGCCATCCCGGATGCGGCGGGAATCGTCGAACTCGAATATCGAGCAGATCGGCTCCTCCCAGTAATGGCATCGCCAGATGAGGAAGTCCCAATCCAGGTAGAAGTACTTGTAACCACCCAGGCACTCGAACCGCTGCGGCTCCTTCCGCAAGAACCGCTGCATCTCTTCGAGGGAGGCCGTGGGGTTGACGACATGAAGGTACGGTTTGAGTTTCTTCACCTCATCGAACGCCCGCAGAAGCTCATCGGGGGTGTAGCTGACTAGGTGGGAATTGGCGTGACCCAGAAAGCTGGACCCGAGGGTGGTCAAGGGGTACGAAAAGGTCACGCTCTCAAAGCCGAGGCTCTTTAAGAAGCCAGGAAGCTGCGCGTAGTCGCCAATGAGGCGGCTCATCGTGACAGACGCGGTGCTTTGGATCTTCACTTGCCGCAGCAGCTCGTTCGCCTTCTTGATCTTCTCGCAGACCTTCGGGAGCCTGCGGTTGTCCTCGTGGACCTTCGCCGAAGTGGCATCGATGGAGATGATGATGCTCGAAAGACCGCTCTCCTTCAGCGCCTGGATATTCGGTCCGTCGAGGCGAGAACCGTTGGTGACCAGGATGACGACCATCCCCTGGCCCTTCGCGTGGCGGATGATGTCGAAGCAGTCGGGGTGGAGCATCGGCTCCCCGCCGGTGATGACGAGGTAGCGGACGCCATGCCGCACCAGGATATCGATCGCGTCCTTAGCCTTGGGCAGGGGGGCGAAGACCCAATCCTCCCTTGGAAGCGCGTCCAGGCTGAAGCTGCAGAAGTCGCAGGCGGCATTGCAGGCGTTGTTGATGGCGAACTGGCAGAAGCCAGGGCCGCCTTCGAGCAGGGATTGCTTGACGACCTTCAATCGCCCGTTGAACAGACCTGTCGCCGCTCCGTTGGTGCGGGAAGAAGACCCAGCCTTCGTGCCGTTGTCGCTCATGCCGCGGAACTCTTATGCGTCATCATGAAGCTGAGAAACTCCCGGCCTTCTCGCAACCGCCGCACCATCACCTCGCGGTCCTTCAACATGTCCTTGACGATGCGCAGGATCGGCCTGGGACGGAAGTAGAAACGCATGTAGAAGCGCTCCATTGCCTCGAAGATCGCCTCACGGGACAGGCCTGGGTACTGCAGTGTCGCTTCTTGAACGCCCGAGTCGCTGACGAGCTTGTCTTTGACGAGCCACCCGTTTCGGGACGCCTGCTCGTACAGCGCGGTCCCCGGATAGGGGGCCGACAGCGAGACCTGGATGCTGTACACATCGAGCTCGCAGGCGTAGCGGATGGTCTGCTCGATGGTCTCCGGCGTCTCGCCCGGGAGACCGACAATAAACGTGCCATGGATGAGGATGCCGACCGACTTGCAGTCCCGCGTGAACCTTCGGGCCTGTTCGAGGTGGAGCCCTTTCTTAATGTTGTTGAGGATCTGTTGGTTGCCCGATTCGTACCCAACCAGGAGCAGCCGCAAGCCGCAGTCCTTGAGGACCTTCAGGGCTTCGTACGGAACATTGGCTTTGGAGTTACACGACCAGGTGATGCCGAGGGTTTTCAATCGCCGGCCGATTTCGATGGCGCGAGGGATGTTGTCAGTGAAGGTGTCATCGTCGAAGAAAAACTCCTTCACCTGCGGGAAATACTCCTTGGCCAGCTTCATCTCTTGATACACGTTCTCTGGGCTGCGGACCCGATAGATATGCCCCCCGAGCGTCTGAGGCCAGAGACAGAAGGTGCATCTCGACCGGCAGCCGCGCCCCGTATAGATCGACACGTAGGGGTGCTGAAGGTAGCCGATGGAGTAGTTCTCAATGGTCAGGTCCCGCTTGTAGACATCGGTGACAAAGGCCAGCTCGTCCATATTCTGGATGACGGGCCGGTCAGGAGTATGCGCGATATGACCGTTCTTCCGGAAGCTGATGCCATCGACTTCGTCGAACCTGTCCCGGCTCGCGATCTCCCGGATCGTATAATCGAATTCGTCACGAGTCACGAAGTCGATCGCAGTGGAGGCGCGAAGGGTCTCCTCGGGGAGCACCGAGGTGTGCGGTCCCACGAACCCGATGAGGGCACTCGGGCGTTCCTGCTTGAGCCGCTCCGCCACCTTCACGTCGTTGCTCAAAGAGGGGGTGCTGGTGTGGATGATGATCAGGTCATAATCCTTGGCTTGCCGGACCACGTCCTCTAGGCCAAGCCCATCAGGCGGCGCGTCGATCAATTTGCTGCCTTCCACCATGGCTGCAGGCTGGGCCAGCCAGGTGGGGTACCAGAACGATCGGATTTCACGCCGGGCCTGGTATCGGGACCCGGCCCCGCCATCAAACCCGGAATATGAAGGGGGATTCAGAAACAGCGTCTTCCGCATTTAACTTCCTCCCTCGGTGACAGCGCTGCACGCTGTCCCTGGGCTTAGATGAGACTGGACTGTCATGGGCTCCTTGCGTCCACTCAGCCAGGACTATTCTGTCGGTGCGAAAGGTCCGCCGACCTCAATTTCGCCAAAGAGCCATTGCCTTCCGAGTAAACCGGAAGCCGCATTGTACCTTATGCGGACGTTAGCCGCTAATGAAATTTTCGATCTCCTGGCTGGGACTCCGGCCGATACATCTCCTTTTCACACCTTGAAGAATGTATCGCCTTTGCCGACAAGGCCATAGGGCTGGATGAGGACCCTCTGTTCCGGATCGGCCACCACCCGGCCGATCTGGTGCGCCTCCCTGCCATGACTCTTCACGATCTTTCGAAACGGCTCAGCATCCCTTTCGGCCACGACGGCACAGAACCCGATGCCCATGTTGAAGACCCGGAACATCTCAGGATCAGGGACGTTGCCCGATTGTTGAATGAGGGAAAATATAGGGGGGACCGGGGGCAACCGATCGATGACATACCCGACTGGTTCAGAATCCTTGTGCAGCCGTAGGAGGTTGAGCAGGCCGTCGCTCGTGATATGGGTGAGCCCCTTGAT
>JACQEV010000128.1 GCA_016200385.1 Candidatus Methylomirabilota bacterium | reverse complement strand
TGCCATTCTCCCCGCAACGCTTCGTCACGAAAACCTTTGATCAGTCGAAGACCCATCAGGCCTGAAACCATCGCGATGTCCTTCCATTTCTCATAGCGCTTCAGGATTTCAAGGGGAAGCACGGCAACTTGCTTGGCCACTCGCCGGTGCTCGTAGACCTCCCACATACCCCGAATGGTACCTATATCTTATAAGGTATGTCAAGGTTCACAACTCAGCCAGCGGCACGTGGAAGGAAAGAAGGATAAATTAATCAGGAATGGGAGCACCGCCAACAAAAATAAAGCGGTGGACTAGGGAATCCACCGGGCTTCGACCTCCCCTTCTCCCTCGATTCAAGACAGGGGTGTGGATCATTTGTCAGTCAGTGGTGCGCTTGGCGTCTGTAGTGTATCGGTGACGCGGAGCTCGCTCACGCGGAGGCTACCCACCACGAGCTCGTCGATCTCGAGCCGTTGGATTCGTGAGCGGCCAATGACGAGCCGACCAATGGCCAGGGCACCGATGGCCAGAGCACCAATCGCCAGCGCACCTGCGGCCAATGCTCCCACGGCCTGTGCACCTATCGTCAGCGCCCGGACATGGGTGGGCACTAGGCCGTTTGACGCCGAGTCGAGCTGCCCGGTATTCGCCTGGTGCTCTACAGGTGCATTCTTATGCAGAAGCATGACCCGCCTCCCTGACACTGTAGCTAATGAACCGCGCTAGTTGCCTTTAGACGGTGATGGAAAAGTGAGGTCATATTTTTTCCCCAGTTCTACCGCCTGTTCCGGCGTTGGCTTGGCGAGCGCATGGATGTCTTCGAAAAACCAAACAAAGCGGGCAGGAATAATCACCACGAGCACTTTGCTCGGTGTCGTCCCGACATTGCGGAAGGTATGAGGAACGTCCTTCGGGAGAAACACCGTGCTCCCCGCTTTGGCGCGGAAGCGTTGGTCACCACGTTGAAATTCTATCTCCCCCTCCACCACATAGAAGATCTCGTCTTCATGGCGATGGAGATGGAAAGGAGGGCCGCTATCGACCGGCGACACTTCCTCGATCACCGCGTACCTGCCGCCGGTCTGCTCGCCGCCAATCTTCACAGTAATCGCCTCCCCGAGGACTTGGAGAACCCTCCCTTCACCAGGACCAATGATGGTCTGGCTTTGGACGTCAGCAATGCTCACCAAGAGACCAGCCGCTACGACAACCAACAACAGGAACACTCTACCTATAGAGGCAATCTGATCCAGACATTTCCAGCTTTTTGTGACACCATGCATGCGGCAGTTCTCCTCCCTCGCACCTGTTAGCGCGCAGCCAGCTGCTAGAGACCGGCAGCCAATTCCCGCGTGAGATCGGCGGCCGGTATCTCCTTGCATCCGCTGGCATTTTGGCCTGACCACAGCGGCGAGAAATCACCGCTGCCATGGAGTTCGGCTTTGGCGCGCAAGGGAGTGATGGCAGAGGTGGCCAAAGGAAAGGCGGGCACTGCAGCGCTGATCGGGCCAAGCTCCTTCATGATGCGGTTCACGATTCCGCGCGCGGGTCGGCCGGTGAAAAGGTTCGTGAGCGCGGTGTGGTGGGCGGCCTCGCTTTTCAGCGCGGCGCGATGCACTGCGCTTGTGGTGGCTTCGGGGCAGAGCAGATAGGCCGTTCCAATCTGTACGCCGGCCGCGCCAAGCGCCATGGTAGCCGCAACGCCTTTCGCGTCCGCGATGCCACCAGCCGCTACAACCGGAAGCTTCACAGCCTGTACAACCTGCGGCAACAGTGCAAATGTGCCAACCTGGGTATGTAGGTCATCCGACAAAAAAATGCCGCGATGTCCACCCGCCTCAAGACCTTGCGCAATGATGGCATCAACCCCATGCGCTTCGAGCCAACGTGCCTCTTCAATGGTGGTCGCCGACGAGAGTATCTTCGAGCCCCAAGTTCGCGCTCGCGCCAGCAATTCGGCCGATGGCAAACCAAAATGAAAGCTCACCACGGCGGGCTTGAATTCGCTCAACACGTCGGCAGCTTCGGAACTAAAAGGCGCGCGCCCAGGGCCAACCGCAATGCTGTCCACATCAATCCCGAGCTCTTGATAATACGGGGCAAGCGTCTTTCGCCAAACCGCTTCGCGCTCGGCACTGGGTGTAGGCGGCGCATGGCAAAAGAAATTCACATTGAAAGGCTTGGCGGTTTGCGCCTTGATCGCCGCCAGCTCCTTGCACATAGCGTCATTGGTAAGCATGGCACATGGGAGTGAGCCAAGCCCACCCGCGTTGGACACGGCTACCGCTAGCGCGCTGCCTTGCACCCCCGCCATGGGTGCTTGAATGATCGGTAACTCTATGCCCAGAAGTTGTTGCAGGGTCATCGTTTGAACTCCAATTCATCTCACATTCGCGGCATCATCCTTTCAATGCTTGGTTTTACCAAAGTCCCCGCCATAACGTCTTGTGCGCTAACGGCTCGGCGTTCAACGGCGGGAGCCGCACCCGTAGGAGAAGCTAAAGGCAAAGAAGTGAATGAGGCTCAGCAAGCCTAAAAGCCGAGCGCGGGTCCCGTCCGCCTGCAACGCCTGGTTAGGCGTACTGCTTGGCAGAACCTCTGCCTGCCCCTGGCGACCCCATGCCCTCACCCGATCAGGCTCCGACACGCCTCCTTGTTACGGACTGTCGTGATTCGCGGGGCCGTCGGCCTCGCCTTTGACCTGAGCGAGTCGACTCCCTCAATCGAGCGTCACAAACACGGACGTCCGCGCTTGCCCATCAACCGCGCGACTCCGATGGCCCCGCCCCGTCGTATCCTCCACGAAGAAAATCGCCCCTGGCCCAAAGCGACGAATGGTGCCGTCGCCAATTTCGATGTCCACCGCCCCCGCGAGCACGAGGATCGCTTGTCGCCGCGGCGCCGGATGCCAGTCATAGTCATACTCGGGGCCGGTTTCTCGCAAGATGAGCCCCGTGGCCGGGATGTAGGCCGACAAGCGGCCAATGGGGCCGTGATCGGTCAAGGGGATCTCCAGATCCTCGAAGTGGGACTCGCCATCCGCTCCTGTATACAGACGGGTCACTTGCATGGATACTCCCCTCTGATAGCCGTACTGGGTCGATACCGCATCACAGCGGTACGCCTTGTACAAGATCTGCCGAGCATAATCAGGCAGCCACCTCAACGGTGGCGTAGAAGTCTACCTGTCGCGACGTACGCCGCGGCGTCACCGAACGGTGCCGTGGCCGCGGCGGCTTCAGCCCGTCTGCACGCATACCTTGGATATGGAGTGAAATCGCCCCTTGGATGCGTCGGAGCACGGCATCAATGGTCTTTCCGGTCGCGACGCACCCCGGAAGATCCGGAACCGATGCGCCCCAGTGGCTGTCTGGATCTTTGCTGATGCGGACTAGGTACTGGAGTCTTTTCATCGTTTCCTCCGCTTGAGGTCTGCTTGCTTCATCACCGAAACCAGAGTTCCTTTGGGCATCTCATCCCCCAGGTGGCCACTGACCGTCACACGACCGAGCTTCTTGGGATGTTTGAACTGCCGGTGACTGCCCTCTGTCACCACCAAATACCAACCTTCCAACTCAAGAAGCCGAATCACCTCACGCACCTTCACGTTGGCACCGTATCAGTTGAGCTATCCTCTGGCAAGCCCCCCTGAAAGTCAAGCCGTTCTCGGTTAGCCGATCCGCCGTGCACTCCTGGCTGGGGCTCCTAAAGGATGAGCATATTATGGGTTAGCAGCGCCCTACCCATGACGGCGTCTCCTTGGGGTCACCTTCACGCTGGTATCCAGACTCCCCAACACATTCATCCCTTTGACCGGCTTTTCGAGGTAGAACGTGGAGGCCTCCAGCTTGATGACCTTATCAGCGGCGGCGATCAAGGCATCCAGCAACCCGTCGCGGTCGGGCAGTCGCACCGCTGGCGCGGGACAGACCCCCAGCACGAGCGAGCCCGCAGCGGCGAGCGCGCGCAGGTGTGCCGTCGCCTTCCTGAAGATCCTCCAGGCTTCCCGACGCTCCACGTCGTCATCGTAGAGGTTGTCCAGAAAGCCGGAGGCGACTAGGACCCTGGAGG
>JACQEV010000007.1 GCA_016200385.1 Candidatus Methylomirabilota bacterium | reverse complement strand
TCGGCGAAGCTCCGACACCGCCAGTCTCGGTAGAACTCCTCGCCATCGATCCGGTGGCTCCGCTCCACCTTCCCGTTCAGATGGGGGCTCCGGGGGCGGATGCAGCGGTGGCGGAGCGCCGGCGCCTCGCAGGGCAGGGTGAACGGGTGCAGCCGGACCGGCCTGTCCGTGGCCGTCTTCGGGGCGCCCGTATACAAGTTGGTGAAGGTCGCGTCGTTGTCGGTCTGAACCTGCCGGATGCGGAACGGGAAGCTCTGGCGCAGGGCGGGCAGGAAGGTGAGGCCCGTGCTGTTCGTCAGTTCCGGGAAGAACCGCACGACCCGCAGCCGCGTGCAGTCGTCCAGCGCGGTGTACTGGAACACCTGCCGCCGCTCGACCGTGTAGGGCACATACTTGATGTCCACCTGGACGCAATCCCCCGGCCGGGGCATGACGTAGCGCTGCCGGTGCTTGGGGCGACTCCGGTGCCGGGTGAGCAGCCCCGCCCGCTGGAGGACCCGGTGGATGCCGTATACACTCGGGACGTGCGGGACGCCCTTCCGGCGGAGGTGCCAGGCCAGGCGCCGGGCGCCATACCCTGTCCGCCGGCGCCAGCGCCGGAGCCGCCGCGCCATCCGGGTCCCGACCTGGCGGGGATGGCGGTGGGGCCGCCGGGAGCGGTCGGCCAGGCTCAGGCGGTCCCAGCGACTGGCCGCGTACCGGCGCCACCACTTGTAGTAGGTCTTCCGGGAGATCCCGAAGAAGACACAGGCGTCCGTCACCGAGCGGAACTCCTGGGCCTTGCGGAACCAGTTCAACCGTTGCCGAATGCGCTGTTCCCTGATAACGTAGGCCACGGGTAACCTCCTTCCTGGTTGGGTGGAAGATCGTGCTCGCTGCATCTCTTCTACCACAGGAAGGAGTGTTACACATGTATGATAACTCTACTTTAGTTGAAAATTTTCTCTTGACGCGAAGGCGGGGCCGCCGTAGACTCGCCCCGACCTGTCCCGGCAAATGTTGGGGGGGCAGAGCACCGGTGGTCATCTAATAAGGAGGGGCTGAATGAAACAGCTCACGGAGGCATGGTCTAACTGGGCGCTGGCTCCAATGGTTGTCTTCCAGAAGATCATGACCGGGGTATTCGATTGGCACCGGGAGAGCCCCGATGCCATGGGGCGCCTGCTGGCATCCCTGTATGGCATCGAGCTGAACGGGTTCGGCAAGGGGATGAGGGAACCTAAGCATGCCGATCTGTTCGTGGGCAAGACGCTCGCACACACGAAGACGATGACTGACTCCGGGACCCTCTACTTCGGCTTTCTCTCCAATGATTTCAACCCCCTTCATTTCAATGAGGCACTTGCCCAGCGAACCCGCTTCAGGGGGCGGATCGCCCACGGGTTCCACACGGCCAGCCTGTTTTCCGGGGTCCTGGCCGAGCTGTGCCCCTGGTGTGTATACCTCCAACAGGAGATGGAGTTCACCGGCCCCGTCCGGGCGGGAGACCAGATTACGGCAGAGGGCGTGATCCAGGAGATCGACGAGAAAGGCGTCCTTACAGTAGGCTTGCAGTGTAAGAATGAGCGCAATGAGGTGGTGGTCCGGGGTAAAGCGATCTTGAAGAAGCTGAAGGAGGTCTATCAATAAAGCGGGAAGGCCTAGCGGAACAGCAGGCCTGCGTGCCAGAGCATCACGCGAGACCTTTGAGGGCTTCTTCGAACTCCGCAGCCATCCCGGGGTGATCGTGCAGGGTGGCTGCTTCTATCCCCTGTTGGTAAGCAAGTCGCGCTTCCGAAGTATTCCCGGTTCGTTCCAGGGACTGCGCGAGAATTCGATAGGCTGCTCCCTCGTCCTTGGCCAGCGATAGATACGTCCGAATTGCCTCAATCGCCTCCCCGAATCTGCTTGCCTTGAAATACTCGTTCCCTAATAAGTAGTAGAGCATCGCATCATCCGGGTCTTTTGCTAGCAACCCTTTCAGTGCCTCGATTCGTCCGTCTTCCATCGATCCCTCTCCTTGCGAAGCTCCGCTTGACGGTCTTCGGGACCCCCTCGTACCCCTCCCCTAGGCCCTGACCTACGCAGATTCAGATATAGTGCCCGACGCCACCTCTCTGGCGATACGGCTCGATGGCGACGATCGAGGCCATGTTCACGAAGATGGAGGCGCCCTCATCATCGGCGAGTTCAACGACATCATCCTCTAGCGTGATGACCGTTCCGACGATGCGCCAGTTGGCCGCCATATGGATGATCACACGCTGGTCCTTAAAGCGCTCGATGATCGTATTCATGGCTTGGGTCGTCGCCTGCAGCGCTACCCGGCGGCGAGAAGTCTCAGGCGGGCCACCGACTCCTCCAACCGCGAGACCTCTGGCAGGCGCGAGTCTCTTCCCACTGCCTTCAACAGCTCCCTCAGGCAGCGCACATGCTCTTCGGCTCCCCCGAGGAACCCTGCAGCGGTGACGCGCCGCGCAGGTTCTGGCAGGGTGGACAGAAGGGTAAGCAGCTGGGGCAGTTCCTCCAGCTCCCACGTCAAGGTGACGTCTGCCGCCTCGGCTGGGGAAAGCCCGGGTTGCCTTCCCATCGCATCGAGTTGCTCGAGTCTGGACTTCCACTGAGCGAGATGATCTTCGTCGAAGCGGGGGCTCGGCTCTGTCACGGCGTGCCCCGGCGGAAGTCGATCTTCGGCCAGGCGGAGGATCGCGAAATGTCCCGCCTCAGCATCCGACATCGCTCGCCAGATGTTCCTGGCTTCAGGGTGCCCGGCGAAGGCTTGAGCGAAATGGCGGTAGAGATCGAGGGCGCGCTGTTCGAAGGCGGCGAAGAACTGCAGGAGATCGCCTACCGTCCGCGGCGGGTTCAACTCCCCCCCTATCGTTCCAGATCCGCGAGGAGCCTTTCCAGTGACTCCTTGGCAGTTCTGGCCTGGTCTACATGCTTGCCAAGGAGCTGGATGAGCTCGTTCCGCAGGGTCGGCTTCAACGGGGTGAGGAAGTTCACGATCCCTCGCAACGCCCCCTCGATCGCCTCCACCGCTGCACGGACCTGCTCCCTGACTGCCTCATCCCCTGACTTCTGTCCCTCTGTCACGGTGCAAGACCCTTCCGCTTTTTCAACTCATCCCGGAGGCCCAGTACCTCAGTGCAGGTACGGTTGTGCTGCTCGACGATTAACTGC
>JACQEV010000125.1 GCA_016200385.1 Candidatus Methylomirabilota bacterium | reverse complement strand
CCTGTGCGGCTCGCCCTAGAGGCAACGATGGACGCGCGCCGTCTCGCGCTCGAGGTGCTGACACAGGTAGAGGACCAGGGCGCCTATGCCAGCCTGCTGCTCGACGCCAAGCTCCGGAAAGCTCGCCTCTCGCGGGAGGAGCGGGCTTTGGCGACCGAGCTGACGTACGGGGTCCTCCGCTGGCAGGGTCGCCTTGACTATTTTCTGGCAGCCGTGACCGACCGCCCCTGGGAGAGGGTCGATCCGGGGCTGCGCCGGCTGCTCCGCCTCGGGGCCTATCAGATCCTCTTCCTCACACGCATCCCGGGCTATGCGGCCGTCAACGAGACGGTGGCACGCGATCTCCTTTCCCGATCCATCCATCGATCCGGTCGGCGCCCATGCCACGCTGTGGTCGCTCCCCCGCTGGCTGGTTGCCCGCTGGCTCGCACCATTGGGGGCTGAAGACACCGAGGCACTGCTCCGGGCTAATAATGAAACCCCGGCGCTCTCGGTGGTGGTGAACCGTCTGAAGAGGCGACCGGAGGAGGTGGAGGTCCATCTCGCCTCAATCGCGGGATCTGTGACGCCGGGCCGGTTCGCCCCCGGCGTCTTTCACCTCAAAGACGGTGCGGAGGCCCTTCGTGATCCGGCATTTGAGAAGGGCTGGTTCTTCCTGATGGATGAGGCCGCAGCCTTACCGGTCCTTCTGATGGAGCCGCAGCCCGGCGATACGGTGTTGGACGCCTGCGCCGGCGGCGGCGGAAAAACGGCCCTGCTCTTGGGCCTGCTCGGAGCGGGCGGGCGAGTGATCGCGCTCGATCCGAGCGCCCGCGCCCACAGACGCCTCCAAGAGGCGAGGATGCGCCTTGGCCTCGATCGACTGCTGCCGGTTCAGGCCGATGCCCGCCAGGCGTCTCGGCTGCTGACGCGCCCGGTGGACAGGGTCCTGGTGGATGCGCCCTGCAGCGGGCTCGGAACCCTCAGGCGCCATCCGGAGCGAAAGTGGCAGCAACAGGAAGCAAGTCTGGCGGCCCTGGCGCGGTTGCAATGTGAGCTGCTCCGGGGGGTGGCGCCACTCCTGAGACCAGGAGGGCTCCTGGTCTATAGCACCTGTTCCCTCGAGCCGGAGGAGACTGACGGAGTCATCGAGACGTTTCTGCGCGAATCCCCGGACTTTGCGCTGGACGACCCTCGCGATACCCTTCCCGCCCCGGTCGCAGGGCTGCTCGATTCCGAGGGCACCCTCCGCACCTGGCCGCACCGGCACGGGCTCGATGGGTTCTACGCGATCCGGCTGAAGAGGCGAAGTGGATGAGACTGCTCAACCTGTTGGTCAGAGGAATCGTGGCGGCACTCTTCTTGACCGCCGTGGCCGGGGCCACCGCCTTGATCACGATGTGGGTCGCCACGGACAAGGACAAGGCGCAGCTTCCGCGAGTCATCGGTATGGACTCAACGGCCGCTCTTGATCTGCTGCGCGAGCAGGGCTTTCAACCCAAGGTAAGCGGCAGAGAGTACAATGAGGCGGTGGCGAAGGACGCCGTCATATCGCAACGGCCGTCCAGCGGTACCTGGGTCCGGAAGAACAGTGAGATCCGGTTGGTGGTGAGCCGCGGGAGTGACGCGGTGGCGCTCCCTAGCCTGGCCGGGCTGCCATTGCCAGAGGCTCAGCGGGTCCTCCAGGAGCATGGCCTGACCGCGGGCCGGGTGGCCAAGGTCCATTCGCCCGAGCATCCGAAGGGAGAGGTGATCGCCCAGGACCCGGAGGCCGGCGCCCTGATCCGGCGGGGGAGCCCCGTTGCACTGTTGCTAAGCCTCGGTGAGCCCGAAGAACCAGCCGCCACCCTCACGCCACCTAGCCAACAATACCGAGGTCTTTTTGGCGGCGAGGGGGCCCCGCTGAGAGCACCGTGAATCGGCGGGCACAGGATACACACCCCTCCTCATGATCGAATCCCTCCCGCGATCGCCGGGACGATAGACACGACGTTGCCGGCTATTACCGGGGCGCTCTCACCGCCGATGTACCGGATGTCCTCGTCGTTTAGATAGACGTTGATGAACCGCTTCAGAGTCCCATCCTGGTCGTACAGGGCCTGTCGGAAACCCGGAAACTGCCGATCAAGGTGCTCGAACACCTCTTTGATCGTCGCCCCCTCTGCTGCCACCTCTGCCTTGTCCCCGGTGTGCTTGCGCAGCGGAGTTGGAATTCGCACTTTCACAGCCATCGGTTTTTCGCCTCCCGCCAGAAGCCATGCTCACGGCCCGGTTCTGATAACTCGCTCGTCGCACGATGTGTGCAACTTTCGGGTCTTTCGCGAGAATCGAAGCGGCTCTTTTATACCGCAGACCCAGCGATGCGTCAAGATTGTGACGACCACTCAGGATTTCAATTGACAGGCCGGAATGGCTTGGATAGCATACGCCGGTCTGTATCGTGAACGCGCGGAGGCGATCCTACCCACTCATGGTTTCCAAGACGAAGAACGGATTGGATCTGAGAGCACGACATTCTTGGCGCTTCAAGTTGCTGGTTGCGCCGGTTGCATCTCTTTACCTGCTGATCAGTGCCCTCCTCATTCTCTGCCTTACCCATCCCCACGGCGGCCACTCCCACGGCGAGGCTGATGGCCATTTCCATTTCGTCTGTGTCTGGGTTCAAAAAGCGGTTTCTTCCCATACCCCGTCACCGAGGGTCACCCTGCCCCTGGCCGAATCCGCCCTCTTCCTGCTGCTGTCATCCCGACTGCTTGTTCCTCGGCTTCAGATCGTCCGTTTCGCCGGTCGGTCCCCACCGACTTCTCCCGCCATCGCCTAACTCTCGTTACTGTACCCCTGTGTGTGGCCGCTTCTGATGGGCCAGCCAAGCCTTTTGGAGGGGTTGGTCGGTCTATCTTATTCTGTCGTATTGTACTCTCGGCAGCGGCCACGTGAAGAGCAAAGTTGATATCTCTCCCTCCAGTCTCCACTTGGCGGGTGGGTGTACATTCAGGAGGAAATGCCATGTACCGAGAGGCCGGTTGGCGCAGTGTATGTTCGCTGGCGTTAGGGATTGCAGTGGTGCTGGCCGTGCCGGTCACCGGCTGGGCACACGGCGTGGTGGGAAAGCGGTGGTTCCCGTCAACGGTGGTGGTCGAGGACCCGTTCGTCTCTGACGAGGCGAGTTTCGTGGTGAGCCATATCAAGGGACCGGACGCAAAAGAAACCGAGCTGGAAGCAGAGATTTCGAAACGGCTGAGCCCGAATTTCGCGATCGGGTTCGGTGGGTCGTACCGGATCCTCAATTCATTACATCCGGATGAGCCCAACGCCTACGGCTTCTCGAATCCGGACATCAGCCTCAGATACCAATTCATCCGTGACCCGGTGCATGAGGTAGCCTCCACCATCGCTCTGAATATCGCGCCGGGCGGTGTGGGCGCAAAGCAAGTCGGGGCGCTCTCAGAAACAACCCTCACCCCAGCCCTTCAGGTCGGCAAGGGGTTCGGCGACCTCCCCGATTGGGCCGACTGGCTGAAACCCTTTGCGGTGACCGGCTCGCTCGGTTTCAACCTGTTCACCGGCCACAGCCACACCGAAGAACTGGAGAACAACCTTGCGTGGGGTGTCACAGTCATGTACAGCATTCCCTATCTCCAATCGTTCGTCAAGGACGTGGGGTTACCGTGGCCCTTCAACCGTCTATTCCCGATCGTAGAGTTCACCGGGGAGACGCTACTCACCGGGCATCAGAGCGGCCAGACCACCGCTTTTGCCAATCCCGGCCTGATCTGGGCCGGAAAGTACTTTGAACTTGCGGTTGAGGCGCAGATTCCCCTCAATGATGTTTCCGGGCGGAATGTGGGGATTTTGGGGATGATCCATTTCTTTCTCGACGACATCGC
>JACQEV010000133.1 GCA_016200385.1 Candidatus Methylomirabilota bacterium | reverse complement strand
TTCGGCGCATCAAGTTGGAACGGCACTAGCGACTTCCGACGGCATGGACTGAGGCGTAACACGGACAGACCGGGCTGTGGCGGGCGTGTTTCTTCGCACCGTGGCCGAACAAGGAATCTGGGTGGAATGGGGTTGACAGTACAATAATGGCATGGTATAAGTAAGCAATCACTTACCGTCATGGAGAGAAGATTGGGCGATAAGCTTACGGCCGAGGGGAGGCGCCGCAGAATCCTGGATGCAGGCCTCGAGTGCTTTTCTCGAAAAGGGTTCCGTGGAACCACGACGAAGGAGATCGCCGAGGCTGCCGGGTGTAGCGAGGCGACGATCTTCCAGCACTTCGCCTCGAAAGCGGCGCTGTATGGAGCTGTGCTCGAGGCCAAGACTGAGGTTGAGGAGATCCTGACAAAGGCTGCAGACGCCGCTGCCCGGAAGGACGATGCGGGCGTCCTTCGGGCCATCGGGATTGGTTACCTGACGCGTACAGAGCACGATTCCTCTTTGATGCGACTCTTCATCTATAGCGCCTTGGAAGGGAACGAACGCGCGGGAAGGTTCTTCCGATCCAGGGTCACGAGGGTCCACGAGTTCTTGAGCAGCTACCTCCAGGAGCGCATCACCGAGGGGGTGTTCCGCCCTGTGGACCCCTTAGTCACCGCGCGCGCGTGCGTGGGCATGGTGGTGTATTATCTCCTCCTTCACGAGATTTTTGGTGTGAAACGTCCCCCTGACATCTCGTCCGAGCAGGTCATTGACACCTTTGTGACCCTTTTTCTCGAGGGGATCACTGAGCGGGGAGGATCTGGACAAGAAGTTAGAAGAGCGTCCACCCCCTCACCCGCGCCTCTCCACCACCGGGGGAGAGGAGGAGGGTGAGAGGGGCGCCAGTGGCTCATGAGGTATTGCAGTGGTGGAAACCATGAGGAGGGCAGATGCTGTCCAGGTACTTTGACGGGGTGCTAGTGTCGTCCAGCTCGCATCGAACATCCCCGCCTCGCTTCTCGCTGCGACTGGCGAAAGTGGGCATCTTGATGGTGCTGCTCTCAGGGATGGCCGCCCTGTCTGCATGTTCCGATAAAGCATCAGGCAAGGCCACGTTGACAAGTGCAGTGCCGGTGTCTGTAGGCGAGGTGGTCCAGAAAGCGGTTCCGTTGCAACTGCGGGCGATCGGAAATGTCCAGGCCTATTCGACGGTCTCGATCAAATCGCAGGTCGAAGGGACGCTGGCGCGAGTCCTTTTCAAAGAAGGGCATGATGTGAAGAAGGGTGACCTCATCTTCCTCATCGATCCCCGTTCCTTTGAGGCGGCGCTCAGACAGGCGGAAGCCAACCTCGCGCGCGACACGGCTCAGGCGGCGAACGCGCGAATCGATGAGCGTCGCTTTGCGGACCTCTACAAAGAGGGGGGTGTCTCCCAGCAGCAGTACGATCAAGCGCGCACGAATGCCACCGCCCTCGAGGCGACCCTCCAATGGGACAGATCGGCCGTGGAAAACGCCAAGCTCCAGCTTGGATACGCTTCGATCCGCTCCCCGATCAATGGACGCACCGGCAACCTCCTCGTCCATGAGGGAAACCTCGTCAAAGCGAATGATGCCGATCATCCGCTGGTGGTGATCAATCAGGTCCGGCCCGTCTACGTGTCCTTTTCCGTCCCAGAACAAGAGCTGCCCGAGATTCGACGGTATATGGCGTCCGGGAGCCTGAAGGTAGAGGCGATCTCCCTGGGGCGCGAAGGGCACCAGCCTCAGGGTGACCTGACGTTCGTGGACAATGTCGTGGATCGCACGACGGGGACGGTGGAGCTGAAGGCGACGTTCGCGAACGCGGACAACGCCCTCTGGCCCGGGCAGTTCGTCAACGTGGTGCTGACCCTGACGACGGAACCGAATGCGCTGGTGGTGCCGTCCCAGGCTATTCAGACGGGGCAGCAAGGGCCCTACGTCTTCGTCGTCAAGCCCGATCTCACGGTGGAGTCCCGTCCCATCGTGGTGCATCGAACGATCGAGCGGGAGACCGTGATCGAGAAGGGGCTCGCCTCTGGAGAACGGGTGGTCACCGACGGCCAAGTTCGCCTCGTCCCCGGGGCAAAGGTGGAAATCAAGCCCTTGAATCCGGCCCCGACGCCGAACGCCGGATGAGTCCAGAGCTCTTTATCCGGCGGCCCGTCATGACCACCCTGGTCATGCTGGGCATTGTCTTTTTCGGGCTCATGGGCTACCGCCTGCTGCCGGTCAGCGACCTGCCCAACGTGGACTTCCCGACGATCCAGGTCTCGGCGAGCCTCCCGGGCGCGAACCCGGACACCATGGCGGCCGCGGTGGCGACCCCTCTCGAGCGGCAATTCTCCACCATCGCCGGCGTGGACTCCATGACGTCCACCAGTGCGCTGGGCCTCACCCAGATCACCATCCAGTTCACCCTCGACCGGGACATCGACGCGGCCGCTCAGGATGTCCAGGCCGCGATTGCCAAGGCCCAGACGCAGCTCCCACCGGGGATGCCCATCCCTCCTTCGTACCAGAAGGTCAACCCCGCCGACCAGCCGGTGCTCTACCTCGCTATGAGCTCGCCGACCCTGCCGCTCTACACCGTGGACGAGTACGCCTCGACCATGCTCGCCCAGCGCATCTCCACGATCAGCGGCGTGGCCCAGGTGCAGGTCTTTGGGTCGCAGAAGTACGCCGTGCGAGTTCAACTCGATCCGCGCGCCCTCGCGACGAGAGGTATCGGGATCGATGAGGTTCAAAAGGCCATCGCCCAGGGGAACGTGAACCTCCCCACGGGGACGCTGTATGGCCCCCATCAGGCGTTCAACGTGCAGGCGACCGGCCAGCTTTATGACGCCGCGGCCTATCGCCCCCTGATTGTGGCGTACCGGAACGGCGCCCCCGTGCGGCTCGAGCAGCTCGGTCGGGTGATCGACAGCGTCCAGACCGACAAGGTGGCGAGCTGGTACAACACCGATCGGGCGGTGGTGCTCGCGACCCAGCGCCAGCCGGGGACCAATACTGTAGAGGTGGTAGATGCGATCAGGAAGCTCCTGCCCACGTTTCAGGCCCAACTGCCTGCATCGGTGAAGCTGACCGCTTTGTACGACCGCTCCGTGTCGATCCGTGAGTCCGTTCGGGATGTCCAATTCACCTTGATGCTCACAGTTGGCTTGGTTGTCCTCGTCATCTTCCTCTTCCTGCGCAACCTCTCTGCCACCATCATCCCGAGCCTCGCCGTTCCCATGTCGATCATCGGAACCTTCGCGGCCATGTACCTGCTCAACTACAGCCTCGACAATCTTTCGCTCATGGCCCTGACGCTCTCCGTTGGGTTCGTTGTGGATGACGCGATCGTCATGCTCGAGAACATCGTCCGCCACATGGAGGCCGGCACGCCCCGTTTGGAAGCGGCCCTCAAAGGGTCGAAAGAGATCGGCTTCACCATCCTCTCGATGACCCTCTCGCTCGCGGCAGTGTTCATTCCCGTGCTCTTCATGGGCGGGGTAGTGGGCCGCCTGCTCCACGAGTTCGCGGTCACGATCGGCGTCGCCGTCCTCGTGTCGGGGTTCGTGTCGCTCACCCTCACACCGATGATGTGCAGCCGCTTCCTGCGCCCGCCTGGCGAGTCGCACAGTCGCCTGTACGCGGCGTCGGAGCGGGTCTTCGAAGGCATGCTTCGCATGTACGAGCTGAGTCTTAAACAGGTGCTCCGGCACCCCCGAGGCACGATGGGCGTCCTCGCCTTGACCGTGGTGCTCACGGCCTACCTGTTCGTGGTGATCCCGAAGGGCTTCATCCCGAATGAGGATACCGGGTTCATTTTCGCGTTCACTGAGGCCTCCCAGGACATTTCGTTTGAGGCGATGGCCCAGCACCAGCGGGCGGCGGCGGAGATCGTCCGGCAGTATCCGTACGTCGATTCCTTCTTCTCCTCGATCGGCGCCGGCGGGCCGAACGTCGTCCCCAACACCGGCCGGATGTTCATGCGCCTGAAGCCGCGCGCGCAGCGCCCGGGCGTGGACGAGATCATTCAGGAACTGCGCCCGAAGCTCGCCACCGTGCCGGGGATTAAGGTCTATCCCCAGAACCTCCCGACTATCCGAATCGGCGGCCAGCTCACCAAGGCCCTCTTCCAGTACACGCTGCAGGACGCCGACCTGCCGGAGCTCTACCGCTGGGCGCCCCTGCTGTACGAAAAGATCCGCACGCTGCCGGGCTTCCAGGACGT
>JACQEV010000117.1 GCA_016200385.1 Candidatus Methylomirabilota bacterium | reverse complement strand
GCGGTGGCAGCCGGACCAGTGCGGGAAGAGCCGTTGTATGCGCAGACGCTCCGGCGGGAGTTCAGCATGCTGACCCCAGAGAATGCCATGAAGTTCGGACCCCTGCACCCAGACCCCGACCGGTACAATTTCGCCGACGCCGACGCCATAATCGCCTTTGCCAAGGCCAATGCGATGCAGGTTCGCGCCCAGACACTTGTGTGGCATGAGGATCTACCCCCATGGCTCACTGAGCGAAACTTTACGCGCGAGGAACTGATGGCCATTCTTCGCCAGCACATCCTTACAGTAGTCGGACGCTATCGCGGGCGAGTTGTGGCGTGGGATGTTGTGAATGAAGCGGTGGCTGACAGTGGGTCGCTGAGAGACACGATTTGGCTTAGGGGTATTGGGCCTGACTACATCGACTTGGCCTTCCGCTGGGCGCATGAGGCAGATCCCCAGGCACGGCTGTTTTACAACGACTACGGAGGCGATGGGTTGGGTCGAAAGTGGGACGCGATTTATGCTCTGGTCCGGAGCCTTCAGACACGAGGCGTCCCGATACATGGTGTGGGCTTGCAAACGCACATTCGCCTGGAGTCGTCCCCGGCCCTGCGAGATGTTGCCGCCAACATGAATCGTCTCGCTGCGCTTGGGTTGGAGGTTCATATCACGGAGATGGATGTCAGGATGAAGGGACCCGTAACGGAGGAAGCGCTTGCCGCGCAAGCACGCATCTACCGCGACACGCTTGGAGTGTGCCTATCGGCCCAGAACTGCAAGGCTTTTGTGCTGTGGGGTTTTACAGACCGCCATTCTTGGATCCCACAGTTCTTTCCAGGATGGGGCGCGGCCCTGATCTTCGATGAGTCGTATCGTCCCAAACCGGCCTACACCGCACTCATGGACGCGCTGAACGGGCGCTGAGCGAGAAAAGGTCCCGGCCAGCTTCCTCAGCTCGGCTGCCAGGGGGTTCGTTGGCATGTCGGTAAGGGGGCGAGGTTCTTTCAAGTGGCGCCTGCCAGTGACCCTGTGCTATCGTGAGCAGGATCTGACCGTTTGGCTTAAGGGGGGAGCGTTGCGATGCGAGATGCACCACGTTACCGCGAGCGTGCTTTTGGCAGCCTTCTCTGCCTCCTGTTCATCCTCGCGGGGACAGTGCAGTCCGCTGCGCAGATCGAGGCCACACCTATCAAGGCGGAAGAAGAAGCCCTCAAAGGGGTCAAGGCTCTCCGCATCCTGGTCCCAAAGATGGGCGCCGGAGAAACCACGCATGGGCTGACCAGGGAGGCCGTGGACGCGCATGCTCAGAAAACTTTCCAGGAGAAGCTCCATGCTCTCAAGGTGGACCCAAAGGCTATCGCGGTGCTCTATGTGAATGTGAGCCTGGCTGACTTCCAAAGCCGCCTTGGCTACTATGGCAACCTGACCGTTGAACTCAGGCGGCCCAGCATGATTCTGGTGGGGAAAGATTTTCCCGACTCCCCGATCCAAGAGTATAGAGTGACCCTGGCGACCGTCTGGGCCGAAAGCGTCATCTTTACCGGAGAGGTCTTTGCTCCCACCGCGGTCCGGAAGGCGCTCGACGGAGTGTTGGATCGCTTCATTGCCGATTTCCGTAAAGCGAACCCCTGATCGATAACGGTTCCCACGGGGAGACGTGATGGCCTCGGCCATAAGACTTCGAGCACGCGATGGCAATAGTGCCGTTCCGCCCGGACCGCTTCAGAAGAGGAGCGACGTCGTGTCGGTGGTGATGGCGGCGATCGTGTTGTCGCTGATGGGACTCGTCTCGTGTGTCGGCTGGCAGGTCCGACCTGAGTCAGCCGTGATCATGGCTCCGACCGATGAGGTTTGGAACGCAACGCTTGAGCTCCTTCGGGATGGCGAGTATAAGATCGATTCTCAGGACAACAACTCGCACACGCTACAGGCGACGAAAGAAATCGTCACCAGAATGGTGAGCGACCGTGCTACCCCGACCACCTCGCAAAAGATTCGACACCAGGTGAACCTCTCGGTCACAGGGGGAAGTGACGGCAGGAGTGTCCTCGAGGTGATCTACAGGATCGACAAGGTGGTGGTAGAGGATGAGGCCTTCCGCATTTTCCAGGCTGTGAGAGATCGCGTGGCACTCAGCGGGGGCAGGTCCGCACCAATCCCATCGCGCAGGTAATCTCCAGAGGCTCCTGCATACCGTCGGCTCGGCGCGCGCCGTCCCCACAGGGAATCCCGCATGCGCATCGGAATTATTGGGCTGCCCGCCTCCGGCAAGACCACAGTCTACAGGCTGCTGACTCACGGCCAACCCAGCCACCACGCCGGCCGCGCGGGTGACACCTCCATCGCCGTTGTCAGGATTCCCGATCCCCGGCTTGACCGGCTGGCCTCCCTGTTCAAGCCCAAGAAAGTGACGGCGGCCAGCATCGAATTCATCGACCTGGCCCCCCTCATCAAAGGCTCCGGAAAGGCCGAGAGCACGGGCGGACAGGTGTTGCCTCTGATGCGGCAGACCGACGGCCTCATGGTGGTCCTCCGCGCATTCAAGGACGAGCGAGTCCCGCACATCGAGGGCCGGGTCGATCCGGCGAAGGACGCCGCCATTCTTCAGGAGGAGCTTCTGTTCGCCGATTTGGACGTGGTCGAGAAGCGGATCGCCAAAATCGAGGAGGGGTTGCGAAAAGGAAAGAAGGATGAAAACCTTCAGGAGCTTGCGCTTCTCAAACGATGCCGGGAGGCCCTGGAGGCCGAGCGGC
>JACQEV010000108.1 GCA_016200385.1 Candidatus Methylomirabilota bacterium | reverse complement strand
GCGCTACGCTGGTCTCAAGCCCTGGCTACCGATCTACGCCACCTGCGCCCTCGCACTTTCGCCGTATTATGCCGGAGCGTCCCTCTACTACTACACTGACATCCCGTGCCTCTTCGCGATGATGCTAGCATTGAACTTCTACCTCTCCGGCCGGCCTATCGCCGGGGCTGTCGCGGCCGGTGTCGCGCTACTCATCCGCCAGTTCAGCGTCTTCCTCCCCGCCGCATATGTGCTGACCAGTGTTACGAAACCCCGTGCCGCGTGGAGAGACCTCCGTCACGGAGTGCCCCTTGTTCTGCCGTTTGTCATGTTTCTGCCGCTGGCTGTGTTGTGGCGGGGCATCAGCCCACAGAATCATCTCCACGAACTGATCCGGCAGGTCGGGTTCTTCCATCTGGAATTCGTGAACTACCTTGTGATTGCCACCGGCGTCTATTCCCTGCCTCTGGCGATCCTTCGAACCCGAGAGATTCTGCAGCCGCATCGGCTCCTCGTAGCCGCCCTTTTGACACCCCTGCTCTTGACGGCGCTCCCGCGACCAAACCCCGAGATCTTGGACCTTCCAGTCAAGACGCTGGGGTACCTGGACATCGCTCTCACAAGCGCATTCGGAGATCACAAGACCTTCCCGTACCTGGTGCTCTGGGTCCTCGGCTGCCTTATCCTGCTGGAGGTCCTTCACATCGAGCGGCATGAGCCAGAGAAGCTCATTCTCTTTGCGATCGCCGGTTTTTTTGTCATGCACCTCTTCGCCCACATGGTATGGGACAAGTACGTCCTCCTGATTTTGCCTATGGTCTTCCTGTCGCTCGGTCGCGGGCGGACACGATCCATGCGGCCCGCCTGCGCTGTACGCGAGGCCTGAGGCCTCTTGGGCCGGAGTCACAGAGTGAAACTCTCTATTCTCATTCCTGTTTATAATGAACGACCAACGATCGAGCTGCTCCTCAAGCGGGTTGAGGCGGCCCCATATGAGAAGGAGATCATCCTGGTCGATGACGGCTCGACGGACGGGACGCGCGAGGTCCTGGAGCGGCTGGCGCGCGACCACCGGGATCAGGTGCATCTCGTCCTCCACCCCCAGAACCGCGGAAAGGGTGCGGCGATCCGCACCGCCATCGAGCACGTGACCGGTGACATCGTCATCATTCAGGACGCCGATCTGGAATACGACCCGAAGGATTACCCCGCCCTGCTTGGGCCGATTCTGGACGGCCACGCTGATGTCGTCTTTGGAAACCGGTTCCACGGAGGTCCCCATCGTGTCCTCTATTTCTGGCACTATGTCGGGAATCGGTTCCTCACGAACCTCTGCAACATGGTCACAAATCTCAACCTCAGCGATATGGAGGTCGGCTACAAGACCTTCCGGGCCGAAGTGCTCCAGCGCCTTCACATCAAATCGGATCGCTTCGGCATCGAGCCTGAGCTGACGGTGAAGGTGGCCAGACTCGGGTGCCGGGTCTACGAGGTCCCGATCGCGTACCACGGCAGGACCTATGCCGAAGGGAAAAAGATCACCTGGAAGGATGGCATGGCTGCTCTTTACTACATCCTCCGTTTCCGCTTCTTCGACTGAAAGAATGAAGACCAGGAAGCCCGCATTGAAGCCACGTAGCGTGTTACTAGGGGCCATCGTGGCGGACATTCTATTGTTCCTGTCCGCTGGGCTTCTGGCCATCGCATTGACGGGAAGGTTTCCCTTTTCTGGAGTCTATTCTTCACCATTCGGCGTCATCAGGATCGGGCCCAAGCCTACCATCTGGGTTGCCCTCTTTGTTCTGTCAGCCCTAGCCCGGATTACCCTCCGCCAAGAAGGCGGCCGCATATCAGGATTGGCAACCCACCCGACACCAGTCCGCCTGTTTCTCATTTCACTCTTCATGTACAACGCGAATGGTGCCCAGCACGGCGCTGTAGATACCATCGCTACGCGGTTTCTTCCCTACAGCATCCTTAAAGAGGGGGACTTCGACCTCGATGAATTTCGATTCCTCTATGCCCATGGAATTCCGGGATACCTCATTCAATCAGGCGGGCATCTGGTCTCGGCGTATCCACCTGGTCCCGCGATTCTGGCCCTCCCCTTTTTCCTCCTACCGGTCTTGGGTGGTGTACCCCCTGACTTCAGGTTACTGACTGATGTGGAAAAGCTCGCAGCAGCAGTGATCACAGCCCTGTCGGTCGCGCTGATCTTTCAGATAATTAGGATGCTCGAAGGCCTGAAGGCCGCGTTGATCTTGAGCCTCATTTATGCTTTCGCAACGAGCTCCTTCAGCATTAGTAGTCAGGCGTTGTGGCAGCATGGCCCGAGCCAATTATTGCTGGCCGCGAGCCTTTACTTTCTCGTCAGGGGGCTGGAAAAACCGGGATGGGTCGCCTTCTCCGGCTTCACGCTGGGCTGGGCTGTCCTGTGCCGCCCCACCGATCTCTTCATTGCTATTCCTCTCGCCTTATATGTCCTTTGCGAGCATCGCGACCAAGCCGTCCGCTTTATTCTTCTCGTGCTACCCTCCATTATCGTCATGGCAATTTATAACTTCCGGTATTTCGGCTCCATATCCCGAATCGACTATGATATGGGCTTCTTCTCTGGAAACGGCTGGGCAACCCCGTTTTGGGAGGAATTGTCAGGAATCTTGATCAGCCCCAGCCGAGGCCTTTTCATCTACTCCCCAATCTTTCTGTTTGCCCCCTTAGGGATCTTCCTGGCTTGGCGGCGCATGGAGCCTCCCCTGTTGAAATACCTGAGTGTCGCAGTTGTGCTCGTGGTCACCGTATACAGTAAGTGGATAATGTGGTGGGGAGGATGGACGTTTGGCCCTCGCCTATTGGCTGATATCACACCCCTGTTAACCCTGTTATTGATTCCGGCCTTTCGACGAATCGAGCAGCACCTTACGATTCGGAACGGCTTCTATGTGCTCGCCGGGATTTCCATTGCGATTCATAGATTGGGGGCCTTTTTCCCTTCAAACTGGAATCCTGACGTTGAGGGCCGCCTCTGGTCGTGGTCGGATGGCCAATTGATAAATTCCATCCGCGTGCCCCTGTCTAAAGTTACAGGGCGCTATTATCCTATCGATATCCCAAGCATGGAAATCGTAATCGACAAAACCAGCTTTAGAGTGGGCGAGGAGGCGTCGATTACATTGACACTGCATGCTGGAAGGAACCCGGTCCCGTCCGATGCCTACCTGAAATTCAACGGGGCTCACAAGGGTTAAGCGACAACGCCACTCCATTTGTGGTTTCAAATACAATTCCTGGTCGCCATTACTTCAGACTCCCTTTTCGTATTCCACAAGACGCTATTCCGGGAAGATATAGCTTTCACGGCTTGATCTACAGAGCTGGCACCACACCTCTAAATGTGGGTGGCCCGCGCGATCGGCTTTTTGAGAGTCAGGTTGTCATGTTTACGGTTTTGCGATGAATTCGCCCCCCGGTATTTTGTTGGGGTGTACGATGAGACACCGTCGTGACACCGTCAGCTCGTTGTCATGAAGGTCATCGGGCTGATGTCAGGGACGTCGGCGGACGGGATCGATGCCGCCCTGCTTGAGATCGGTCTGGGAAAGAGGCTGCCGACGCTTCGGCTTCTGCACTTCGCCGTCTTTCCCTTCCCAGCCGGGCTTCGCCAGCGGATCTTGCGGGCGGCGGACGACTGTCCGGGCGGCGCCGGTGAGCTCTGCCACCTGAACGCGTACCTCGGGGAGCTGTTTGCGAAAGCGGCCGTCTCGGTGGCCCGGCGAGCGGGCGTGCCGATGAAGAGTGTGGCCCTGATCGGCTCTCACGGGCAGACCATCGCCCACTTCCCCGATCCCAAGCCCGCGGACGGTGTGTCGGTTCGCTCGACGCTGCAGATCGGCGAGCCCTCAGTCATCGCCGAGCGGACCGGCGTGACGACCGTGGCAGACTTCCGTCCCCGAGACGTGGCGGCCGGCGGCGAGGGCGCTCCACTCACTCCCTATCTGCATGCCCTGCTCTTTCGACACCCTCGACTGGACCGGGTCGTCCTGAACCTCGGTGGAATCGCCAATCTCACCTTTCTGCCGAAAGGCCGTGGCCTTGGTGGAGTGCGGGCTTTTGACACCGGTCCCGGCAATGTCCTGATCGACGGCCTCATGGCGCGCCTGACCGGGGGTTCGCTGGCTGCCGATCTCGACGGACGGATCGCCGTCAGTCGGTCGCCCTCCACGTCCGGCGAGATCTCCCCCGGGGCGCGGCCTCCGCGCAACTGATCATGTGCGGCGGCGGAGCTAACAATCCAACCCTGATCACACGGCTTCAGGAAGCGCTCCCTGAATCCCGGCTGCTCACGGCCGGGGAGGCCGGGTTTCCGGGCCGGGCCATCGAGGCGTCTGCTTTCGGCCTGCTGGCCTATCTGACCGCACGGGGTCTGCCGGGCAACTTTCCTTCCATTACCGGCGCAGTCCGTCCCGCGATCCTCGGCAAGATCGTTCCGGGGCGGGCATTTCGAGGGATACGATGATGAATCCTGTGTACTACGAGGCAGTGATACGACTGCTCGGTGAGATACAGCAAGGCCAGGCGAGTGCGATCGACCGGGCCGCCGACGTGATCTTTTCCTCGCTGGCGGCCGACGGCGTGCTCCACGTCTTCGGAAGCGGTCAC
>JACQEV010000107.1 GCA_016200385.1 Candidatus Methylomirabilota bacterium | reverse complement strand
AAGAGGGGAACTCGGCCTTTTACCTGCGTAGGGTTCTTGTTGCGTCTTCTTTTAGAATGTCGAATACTGTATGAAGAAGTGCAACTGTTCCTGGTCGCGATAGGGACTTGAACGAGTGGGACTTCCACCGCCGCGGTCCCCTCCTCCAATGGATCGGGGAACCGGCCAACCTTCGCGTACGGATGACTTGGTAAGATGGCGCCTGGCGAACGAAACGTTCAGCGGTTGGCGGAGAGGCCGCCTGACCAGCGGGACCAGCGGATCAGCAGCCACAGGCAGAGGATCAGCTTCGTGGCGTCAAGGGAGGTGTACGCGAAGTGAAGCCTCCAGAAGCGGCTCAGCGCGTGCGGCACAGGGGTGTGGGGCACGAAGTCCAGGCTCCGGCCGAGCGGCACGATAAACCAGTTCAGCAGCAACATGACGACGGCGAGCAGGAAGACCGCCGCTGCCCCGATCACGCCCGCGCGGTCGAGCGGCCTGTGGCCGAGCGCGCCTGCCAGGATCACAGCGCCAAGGGCAAGCTGGATGAAGCCCCAGGCGCGAAAATACAGCCTGTTCAGCTCGGAAGACAGATACCGAAGGACGGCACGCGCCTCATGCTGCCCGAGTGGGGCGATGGCTCGTGAGAACTCAGCGGTTGGCGCTGCCAGTAGCCGGTCGACCGTGCGAAAATTCTGTGTCGCCACTCCCGCGAGTATCAGGGTGCCCGCAATCCATGCCCCCAGCAGGGTGATGAGCAGAGCTCTCATCATTTGCCTATTACTCCTTTGAGGCTTGTGAGTTCTGAGTGGCCTAGAGTAGAGCACGAACCGGGGCGGAAGACAAGATGGCTGGCTGTAAATCGGCTCGACCCGGTTCAGGTGGGTTCAAGATAACGCGGTGCAAGCGGCCGAGTACTGCCCTCAGGCCGTTGTCTACCCCCTCGCTAACTCTGGGGTTAGGATCCACCGGAGGTGAAAACCTCCCTCGGCTTTGGCGAGACAGACAATAGCCCCCGTCTCCAACCAGAGAATATCTCTCTCGGGATCGCCGACCAGCAGGGCCGAGGCAAGCCGGCTCAGATGTGGCAGGTGCCCCACAAGCATCAGGGGTTCCCTGGCCGCCTCCAGCTCCGTCAGAGTTCTCTGCGGATCATCGTTAGGCGCAAGTCCTTCGGTCTCGCGGATGCCGCGCCGTGGCGAGATGTGCTCGGCCAGGATTTCGGCAGTCTGTTGGGCCCGGAGCTTGCCCGAATGGCGAATCTCAGCCACCTCGAGCCCCAGCGTTGCAAGGTGTCGGGCCACTCGCTG
This sequence comes from Candidatus Methylomirabilota bacterium, assembly GCA_016200385.1. Classification (GTDB taxonomy): domain Bacteria; phylum Methylomirabilota; class Methylomirabilia; order Methylomirabilales; family Methylomirabilaceae; genus Methylomirabilis. The sequence goes on along the minus strand of JACQEV010000107.1, from coordinate 4,388 downwards.
AACTTCCTCGCGCCCGCGATCACTGAGCGGCCGGGCCGGATCCTCTGCCCCGGTTCTCGCCTCTCCGTGCCGCACCAAGTAACACTGTAACACCCTTCTTTCGTCCATCGCTACCGCTGGCGGTGATACTTCCCGATCAGTTCCGCTTGCGCGAGGATGTGGCCCTGCATCGCCTTCTCCAGGTCCTTCTTCGTCGTGCTCGCGGGCAGGTTCAGCGTCGTATCGAGGGCGTAGAGCTTGAAGAAATATCGGTGGGTCCCAGACGGGGGACAGGGACCGCCATACCCGATCCGCCGGAAGTCCGTGGTCCCCTGCTTGGCCTCGTTCGGCAGCGACGCCTTCTTGGGAAGGTTCTCCTCGATGGCGCGAGTGCTCGCTGGAATATTCCACATCACCCAGTGGACCCACGTGCCTACCGGGGCATCGGGATCGTCGGAAATGAGGGCGAAGCTTTTCGTCCCGGCCTGAGGGTCCGACCAGTTAAGCGACGGGGAGATGTCCTCCCCATCGCACGTGTACTTTGCCGGGACCATGGCCCCCGGCTGAAACGCTGAACTCTTGAGTTCCATGCTCGCACCTCCTGCGCCAATGAGTAGCGCGGCAAGCCCCACTCCAGTTAGCCTCATGGGCAGATTCAACGAAGCCATTGTGTGTTTCTCATATGAGAGGTTTCGCCAAATGTTACGAAGGCCGCTTCCATCGTCCACGGGACTGTTCCACAGGATAGTTCCGGCGGTTTTGGATGACTTTCTCCTTTATCGCGCCGATGAGATCAAGTCCAATCCGGTCGCAAAACAGCAAGAGCGCAATTCCCACATCGGCCGCCTTCGAAGCGATTCGTTGTCGAGGTTCTTCCCTCCTCGAATAGCTATCCGCTTCGCCGTTGTTGATCCATCGGTAGTCCGCAAGCAGCTCTCCGGCTTCTGACGCCACGGCCATCGCGAGGTTCTTGGGGTCGTGAAACTGCGCCCACTCCCGCTCGGCCACGAATGCCCTCAGCTCTTTTACAACCTCTTCAAGCCGATCCATGCGCCTCCTTTGCTGGCACACAGGCGCCTGTTCCACATGCTGGATGGTGCCTGAGGGCTTCGCGATTCGAACTCGCGAAAAAGTTGGGACTTGTGCAGGGCAGACGTGGGGCACCGTGGGGAGTTCGGGGGCAAGCTGCTGTCAGGAAGCCGGAGTCGGCGTTGGCTTCTCCGGGACGCTCACCTCGACACGGAGTGTGAACTTCCGTGTATCGCCGGGACGCAGCGCCCCCACGCCCACGACGCGCCGAGCCAACATCGTTCCCTCATTATCGTGGACCTCGACCAGTACGGAATATTCCCAAGCGGCCTCTGTGCCGGGGTGCCGGATGGTGCCATCCACGCTGAGGGGACAGATCGTCGGTAGGGCGGGTCGCGGAGTGGTTACGGCGTCGAACCGGAGGTGCCGCTGACACGCCGGGCAGGTCAAGGCACTGCGGAGGATGCGCTCGCCGCAATGTGGGCAATTCCACGACTCGCCGGTCACCCCATGGGCGCTCACCGGATTGGCGTGGGCTCGTCTTCGATCGGAGGCGCTTCCTCGATCTCGCCCTCCTTCCAGCCGAATTCAACCTTGCCCCGCATCTTCGACCCTGCCGCCACGGTAAGGCTGCCGGCCTTCAGATCGCCGATGAGGGTCCCCGACTCCTTGAATTCGACGCGGGACTTGGCGACGATATGTCCCCGCACCTCACCTCCGACGAGGACGGTATCTGCGTTTACCTCTCCGTCAACCGAGGCCCCCGGCTCGATCGTGAGCTCGCCGTTGACATTGACATTGCCCTTGAACCGACCAGCCACTCGAATGTTGCCGTGTCCCTCGATCTTGCCCTCGATCGTCAGGCCTGCCGCCACGATCGACTCAGATGACTTGGACTCCATCATCGCCATCGACTGTTCCTCCATGCGTCGCGCCGGTCCGGGCGGAGATGCCATCACACGCTCGGGCGGCGACCCCGCTCTCGGCTCTGGTTTCTCAACGGGTTCATCCTTCCGGGGCTGCTGCGCAAACAGTGCCATTTCTCATGCCTCCTTGGATCCCTGGCCAGATTCAGGACCTCGGTCGCCCGCTATGCTGGTATAATGAGTAGCTCGCGCCTATGAAGTCAAGGCTGAACTGCTGTGAGGACTTCTGCGATCGCACCCATGAGCGAAGCGGGCCCCAACCTTTCACTATCTCAATCCCACGCGAGGTCCACGCGAATCGCGCTGAGCGCCCTGTTTGGCGGCGCGGTCGGAATCGGGTTTGCCCCGATCTTTGTGCGACTGAGCGAACTCGGGCCGAGTGCCACGGCGTTCTGGCGCCTGGCTCTATCGTTGCCGACGCTGTGGCTGTGGCTGGCCATTGAAGGGCAGGCAACAGTCGCGCCGCGGCAGCCCTCCTGCGTGACCGATTACCGTCGTCTGGCCGTCGCCGGCCTCTTTTTTGCCGCCGACCTCGCGGTGTGGCACTGGTCGATCACACTCACCTCCGTCGCGAACGCCACGTTACTGGCTAATGTGACCCCGATATTCGTCACGCTTGCCGCCTGGTTGTGGTTCGGGCAACGCTTCACCCCGACGTTCATCCTTGGGATGGCGGCGGCCCTGGCAGGCGCGACTATTCTGGCAGGGGCGAGCCTCCGCCTGAGCCTCCAGCATCTGCTCGGCGATGCGCTGGGCCTTCTCACGGCCATCTTCTATGCGGGGTACATACTCGCCGTCAAAGAATTGCGGGACGATTTCACCACTGCAACGATCATGACCTGGAGCGGGGGCCCGCTGCGTTTTCGTCGGTTGGCCGGCTGCTGCAGCCTGCCGTTGCCGCGATGCTCGCGTGGATCATCCTCGATGAACCTATCGGCCCCTGGCAGGTCCTGGGCGGCGCGATTGTGCTCGGAGGGGTCGTCGTGGCGCGGCAGGGAAGCCGTTCAGCGCGAAGAGACTGAGGCCGCTATCCGGCAGTCGCGCGGGCTTCACAGGTTGGGGAGGCTATGGTAAGGTGGGGCCGGCTGCGGGCGCAAGCGTGCTGGATGAGGGTGTCGAGCGCACCCGTTCCCCTAAGAAACGGGTTGTCTTTCGACATCGATTTGAGGGTGACTGCCTACGAGATCGCCTTGAGGATATGAGCGAACTCTTCGCGCGTATAGGCGCGCATGGTGTCGGTTCGGACGTTGCCGAGCTGGCAATTCTCCAGTGTTAGCGCACTCATTGCCGCGTCGTTTGGCGCATCGAAGCTGACGACGATGTCATACTTGCCCATTGTCCAGTGGATTTCCCGGACCTTGACCTTGTGCTTTGCCGCGAGCCTCTTGAACCGATCGGCCCGTTTGAGCGAGTTCTTGATATCCCGAATTCCCTGCTCTGTGAACGAGACGAGCGCGACATAACGTGGCATCTGTCTCCTCCTTTCGGTGAGGTCCCGATTGTGCCCGCTGCGCAGGCCACAACATTCCAGCAAGACCGTTAGTGGGCGGGACGGACGCAGTTTCGCGTCGTCAGCATATCCGAAGAGATCGAGACGGTCAAGCGAATGGGGTCGTGATGGAGGCGATTGGTGAAGAGCGCCGGGCGGTATGACGTCGCCGTCATCGGCGGCGGAATCGTGGGCATGGCCACGGCCATGGCGCTGACGTCGCGATGGCGACTCTCGCTGATTGTTCTTGAAGCAGCGAACCGCCTGGCGGCTCATCAGAGTGGACACAATAGCGGGGTAATCCACTCCGGGCTCTACTACCGGCCGGGCTCCTTGAAGGCGCGGACCTGCGTCGAGGGGCGAGAGGCGATGTTCCGCTTCTGCCAAGAGCACGGGCTCGCCCACGCGCGCTGCGGGAAGCTGGTCGTCGCGACGCGTGACAGCGAATTGCCCGTCCTGGAAGAGCTCGAGCGGAGGGGCAATGCAAACGGACTTCAAGGACTCCAGCGGCTGGGGCCAGACGAGATCCGAAAGCATGAGCCGCATGCGTCGGGGATTGCCGGGCTATTTGTCCCCGAGACCGGCATCGTGGACTACACTCAGGTGACCGATGCCTTCGCCGAGCTTGTGCGAAAAACAGGCGCGACGATCCTGACGGGCGCCCGGGTCCACGACGTCCACCGCAGGGCTGACCAGCTCCGGCTCGAAACCGCGAGTGGGGAGGTCTCGTGCCGCTCCCTCATCAATTGCGGCGGCCTCCAGTCGGACCGGATCGCGCGGATGTGCGGTGTTGAGCCACAGATCCAAATCATCCCTTTTCGTGGCGAGTACTACGAGCTGGTCCCCGAGCGTCGCTTCCTTGTGAGGAATCTCATCTACCCGGTACCTGATTCCGAATTCCCTTTCCTCGGCGTCCACTTCACGCGGATGATTCACGGGGGCGTGGAAGCTGGACCGAACGCCGT
>JACQEV010000106.1 GCA_016200385.1 Candidatus Methylomirabilota bacterium | reverse complement strand
GGGTCGGGGCCGACCTCGCCCGCGCCCTCCTCGCGGCCGCCAAGGTCTCGGTGGGGCAACACCATGGCCCGGCCTACCAACGCCAGGTCCGGTACCTCTGCGAGGACCTGGAGCTGCTGCGGCGCCGGATCGACGCGTTGGAGGATGACGTGGCCACGACGCTGCAGGCGCACGAGGTCGGGACGCTGCTAACCACCATCACCGGCATCGGGGTCCAGACGGCGGCCCGGCTGGTGGGGGAACTCGGCGACCCCGCGGCCTTCCGGCGTGCCGCCGCCTTGGCCGCCTACGTCGGCGTCGTCCCGGGCACCCGCGAATCGGGCAAGCGGCGACTCACGCACGCCCGGCTCGCGCCCACCGGACACGCCCGCCTGCGCGCGGCCCTCTGGATGCCGACCCTCGTGGCCGTCCGGACGAACCCGTGGCTGCGGGCCTATTACGCCGGGCTGCGCGCCCGCGGCAAGCTCCCGAAGGTCGCCCTGATCGCCGCCTTGCACAAGCTCCTGTTCGCGGTCTATAGCGTGGCCAAACACCGTCGCCCTTTTGTACCTCACCTCACGGGCCAGGGAGTGCAGGCATGAAAAAAAGACTTGACAGCGATCACGCTATCTTCGCGCCTTTCAGTCGCTCGCAATAACGACAGATTGGGGCGTCGCTCGCAATGACTATACTAATGTGGGTCCGTATTATCGGAGCCGCCTTGGAGGCTCTCGTGGAGCGTCTGAAGCTTCAACACCTCGCACGTTCTGGTGCCGCCCGGCGTCCGGATCACGACCCGATCCCCAACCTGCTTGCCGATGAGGCTTCGGCCGATCGGCGAGGCGACTGATATCCAGCCACGCTTGCCATCCATCGCCTCCGGAAAGACCAGGGTGTAGGCGGTTTCTTCGCCAGTCTCCTCATCTTCAAGGAAGACGGTGCTCCCGAGGGCAACCCGATCCGTCGGAATCGATCGGAGGTCGATCCTGCTGATCTCGGAGATGCGCTGCTGAAGGAAGGCCATGCGAGCTTTCACGAACCCCTGCCGGTCCTTGATTGTTTCATACTCGCCGCTTTCCCTCAGATCACCCAACTCCCTCGCAGCCTGGATTTGTTTGGGAAGCTCCTGTCTGAATTCCCGCTCAAGCTCCTCGAGCTGCTTGCGAAGTCCATCAAGCAGTGCCTCGATCTTCATCCGTCCTCCTTCAGTGCCTCTTCCACCCGGCGCCGCACCAGGTTCCATCCCATCAGTTCCATCATGGGGAAGATGGGAGGGCTGACGGTTTTCCCGGACAGCGCGATCCGGAACGGTTGAGCCAAATCGACGAGCTTCAGGCCAAGGCTCGCCGCCCTCGTTCGAAACAGCGATTCCAGATCGGCGGCGGTGAAGCTTGGTAGCGTCTCGATCTCCTGCAGGAGCGCGCGGACCCGATCCTTCGCCTCCTGGGTGAGGATCTTGCGGACCGCCGCCTCGTCCCGCTCGCTCTTCCCCTCAAACACGAACTGGGAGGAAGAGGCAAGCTCCGAGAGGGTCCTGGCCCGCTCCTGAAAGAGGCCGGCGACCGCCTGGAGCCACGCATCGCCCCTCCTGTCCAGCCCCTCTCGGCTCACGCCACTCGCCTCCCAGAAAGGCTTGAGCAACCCCGCCAGTCGGTCAGGGACAGCCCGCTTGATGTACTGGCCGTTCAGCCATTCGAGCTTGACGGGGTCGAAGACAGCGGGGGTTCTGCCGACCTTCTCAAGCGTAAAGTGCCCGATCAACTCTTCCTGCGTGAAGATCTCCTGGTCCCCGTGAGACCAACCGAGCCGCGCCAGATAGTTCACCATCGCCTCTGGCAAGTAGCCCATCTGCTGGTAGGCCATGACGCCCATGGCGCCGTGCCGTTTGGAGAGGCGTGATCGATCGGGCCCAAGGATCATCGGGATATGGGCGAAGCGGGGGACCGGCAGATCGAGAGCCTCGTAGAGTTTGACCTGGCGCGGCGTGTTCGAGATGTGATCGTCACCCCGGATAACGTGGGTAATCCGCATCAGAACGTCGTCCACAACGACGGCGAAGTTGTACGTCGGCATCCCGTCGGACCGAAGGAGGATGAAGTCGTCCGGTTCGGCATCTTCGAAACGGATGGGACCATGAACCAAGTCGGCGATCTCGACGACCCCCGCTCCCTGCACCAGTAAACGGACAGCGGCGCCTTCAGGTGCGGAAGGGCGGGAACCTCTTCCGCGGCAGCGGCCGTCGTACTTGAGCGACAGGCTGGCAGCCAGCGCCGCCTTGCGGCGAGCCTCCAGTTCCTCTGGCGTACAGACGCAGTAATAGGCCTTCCCGGCATCAAGCAGCCTTCGGGCATGCTCCCGGTACAGGTCGAGTCGTTCGGCCTGCCGGTAAGGCCCGAATGCGCCGCCGACCTCCGGCCCCTCATCCCAGTCCAGGCCAAGCCAGCGCATCGCTTCCAGGATCCCGGCGACCGATTCGTCGGTGGACCGTTCGGGATCGGTGTCTTCGATTCGAAGGATGAACACCCCATTTTCATGGCGGGCGAACAACCAGTTATAGAGAGCCGTCCTTGCCCCACCCACATGTAGGTAGCCTGTGGGACTTGGCGCGAACCTAACCCTGACCTTCGCCGTACTAGCGTCCGACGCACTCCCTCCAGATGCCAAGATGGCTCCTTATTTTTTCGCTGGAGGGCCCTGTTCCGCCTCGTCAATCAGCATCACTGGAATCCCATCCCGTATCGGGTAGCGCCGCCCACAGGCGGTGCAGACGATCCTCGCAGCTTGCTCCTCCAGCACAACATCGGCTTTGCATGCCGGACAGGCCAAAATTTCGAGAAGCTCTTTATCGATCATTGTTCCACTCCTTTTCCTATAACCATCACTGCCCACATGCCCACCACTCACCCCCTCACCTCGCCTCTCCCCCTCGTGAAAGAGAGAGGAAACACGTGGGAGAAGCGCCTCGTCACAATACGCCGGCGGCGGCCAGCTCTGACCGAACCGCCTCGACCTCCTCCGCCGTAGGCGGCAGCAGCGGCGGCCTTGGCGGCCCGCCGTAGTACCCCCGCATGCTCATCGCAGCCTTCAGGCCCCCTATCCCGAACCGCGAAGTGACGGTGCGAGCGAGCGGCAGCAACCTGAGCTGCAGCCGCTTCGCCTCCTCCTGCTTGCCGTCCTCGAAGAGACGTTGGATCAATACGCACTCCTGAGGGGCGATATTCGCCAGCGCCAGGATGCCACCTCGTGCCCCCAGGCACAGCGCGACGTAAAAGCTCAGCGCGCTCCCGATGAAGATCTGGAAAGAGGGAAGGGTCACGCGAACATATTCAGCGAACACCTCCATGGCGCCGGCGCTGTCCTTCATGCCGATGATATTCGGATGCTCGGCCAGCTTGGCGACCGCGTCAGATCCCATCGTGACGCCGGTGAACTGCGGAACATTATAAAGCAGAATCGGGATCGGCGCAGCATCCGCAACGGCGGTGAAGTGCGCCACCAGCTCCCGGCTCTTCATCGCCCCCTTATTATACCACGGCGTCACTACAAGGGCCGCCTCGGCCCCGGCCGAGGCCGCCTGCTTGGTCATGGCAATGGTTTCTCGCGTCGTTTCGCAGCCGGTCCCGGCGAGGAACCGCTTCTGCGCCGGAATGTGTTTTCTCGCCACTTCCCAGATTCGCATCTTCTCATGCTCGGTGAGGGCGGCGAACTCTCCGTTCGAACCTGTCACCAGATACCCGCTGAGGTCGGTTCGATTCCACCGCTCTAGATTCTCCGCCAGCTTATCGTAGGCCACCTCTCCATCCTCCCGGAACGGTGTCGGGATAGGAGGCAGCACCCCTTTCAGCATTATCGGCATCTCCTCTCCTCCAGACCTCGTAAGGCTAGTATAGTGCGACGTCCTGGCTACACGGCCAGGTACTTCTTCACGATCTCTTCGTTCCGCCACAGCTCCGCCATTGCGCCCCCATAGGCGATCGCTCCTTTCTCGAGGATGTAGGCACGATCCGCCACTTCGCGGGCAAACTTTAGGTTCTGGTCCGCCAAGAGGATCGTCACCCCTCCCTTCCTGATCCGCTCGAGCGCGTCCAGGAGCAATCGGACGATGAGTGGGCTCAGACCCTCCGACGGTTCGTCCAACAGCAGCACCTCGGGGTCAGCCATGAGCGCCCGGCCGATGGCCAGCATCTTCTTCTCCCCTCCGGAAAGGAACCGGCCTTTGCGATGTGTCAAATCCCGGAGAGGCGGGAAGATCGCCTCTACCTTCTCGATGTTCCAGCGGCCGTTGCCCCGCCTCAGCACCTGCGTCGGAAGCCGGAGGTTCTCGAGCGTTGTCAGGTCAGGAAAGATCCGGGTGTCATCGGGAACATAGCTCACCCGCAGCGAGGCGATGGCGTAGGCGGGACGGCCCGCGACTTCCTGCCCGCGGAGCTGGATGCTCCCTCCCTTGGGCGGCGTGAGGCCCATGATGCTCCGGAGCGTCGTCGTCTTGCCCACCCCATTCCGACCCAGTATTGCGACCACCTCTCCGCGCCGCACGATGAGCGAGACGTCGTGCAGCACGTGGCTGAGCCCGTAGTACGTGTTCACCTGGCGGACTTCCAGGATGACGTCGCTGACGGGGCCGGCGAGCGTCGATGTCCGGGCCTCACCCAGGACCGCTTCGCCCAAGTAGACGTTCCGGACCTGCGAGTCCTGCTGAATGGCCTCCGGCATGCCATCGGCGAGGACCCGCCCCTGGTGCATGACCACGATTCGCTGGGCGAGTGAAAAGACCACATCCATGTCGTGCTCGACCAGGAGGAACGTCGCTTCCCTTTCGCCCGCCAGACGGCGGATCTGCTCCAGCACTTGGACGCGCTCTCGCGGGTTCATCCCGGCCGTCGGCTCGTCCAGGATCAAGAGGTGCGGATCGGTGGAGAGGGCCAACGCGATCTCCAGGAGGCGCTGATCGCCATGGGAGAGCTGGCCGGCCAGAAGGTGGGCCCGCGGGAGGAGACCCACCTGCTCGAGGATGGCGTTGGCCCTGGCATGCACATCGGACAAGCCGTCCAGAGAACGGAACATGTCGCCCGTCAGGCGGCGGTGGGCCAGGACCGGGATTACCACGTTCTCATGCACCGTGAGCCGCGGGAAGATGTTGACCAGTTGGAAGGACCGCCCCATCCCGCGGCGTACACGTTCGCTGGGGCTGAACGCCGTGATGTCCTGTTCATGGAAGGTGATCCGTCCGGCGTCAGGGATCAGCCTTCCGGTCAAGAGGTTGATGAGCGTGGTCTTGCCGGCGCCGTTCGGTCCGATCAGTGCCGTTATTCCGCCTGGGGGAATGGTCAGGTCAACGCCGTCAACCGCCATGAACTTCCCGAAGGCCTTCTTGACGCCTTCGGCGCGCAGAAGCGCCTCCATCATTCCTCCGCCGGCGACAGCGGCACGTCCGCCCGCGCCACCCGCCGCAACAGGAAACCCACCACGCCCCCTCGGAAGCCAAGAACCAGGACGAGCAGGACTGCCCCGAAGATCAGGAGCCAGTACTGCGTGAATCGGACAATGACCTCCTTGAGCCCGATGTAGATCAGCGATCCGACGATGGGCCCCGCAAACGCGAAGGGGCCACCGATCAGACTGGCCATGACTGGCTCGGCCGACTTGGCCCAGT
>JACQEV010000105.1 GCA_016200385.1 Candidatus Methylomirabilota bacterium | reverse complement strand
CGCCTCTCTGGAGTTTCTGGAAGGGAAGGAGCTGGCTGGGATCGCCGCGCTCACGGAGAAAAGCTAGGGTAGAGGGTAGAGGGTAAAGGGTAGAGGGTATAGAATCTAGGGAATAGGGGATAGCGTCGAGGGTATAGGGTAAGGGTGTAGGGGATAGGGTAGAGGGTATGGAGTGAAGAAGGGTCTTTCGAAGCCTTTACCCTAGACCCTAAACCCTATACCCTGTTCTTCTAATCATGCGGATACCGCTCATTGCCGGCAACTGGAAGATGTACAAGACGCCCTCCGAGGCCGTTGTGTTGGCGGAGGAAGTGGTAAAAGAGCTGGCCAACCCGGATGGGATCGACGTGGTCATTTGCCCTCCATTCACCGCGCTTGCGGCTGTTGCCCAGGTCCTCTGGGGGTCGAGGATCGGCTTGGGGGCGCAAGACCTGCATTGGGCGAAGGAGGGGCCCTACACGGGCGAGGTGTCAGCAGAGATGCTCCGTGATCTTGGGTGCCGCTATGTCATCGTCGGCCACTCCGAGCGCCGTCAGTATTTCGGGGAAACCGATGAGAACGTCAACAAGAAAAGCCTGGCTGCCCTGGGTAGCGGCCTCACGCCAATCATCTGTGTTGGAGAGACACTTTCAGAGCGAGAAACCGGGCGCGCCTACCATGTTGTGGAAGCCCAGGTAAAGGGGGCACTGTCGGGATTGGCTCCAGGGCAGGTTCGAGCGCTCACCCTCGCCTATGAGCCGGTCTGGGCAATCGGCACGGGAAGAACGGCCACACCGGAGCAGGCCGAGGAGATGCACGCCCATGTCCGGAAGACCATCGCCGGCCTTTTTGGCGCGGACGTCGCGCGGGGCGTCCGAATCCTCTATGGGGGAAGCGTCAAGCCCGAGAATGCCGGGGAGCTCCTTCAACGATCGGAGATCGACGGTGCCTTGGTCGGCGGGGCCAGCCTACAAGCTGATTCGTTCGCTTTGATCGTAAAAGCCGCCATGAGTTGACAGTTCAGCGTTCACAGTTCATAGTTCAGGACTGGCAAATCTGACGATCACACTCTGAACTACGAACGCCTTTAGGAGGTATGCATGTTCGTTGCTCTCTCAGTGCTACACCTGCTTATCGCAGTGGTCCTTGTACTGGTTGTTCTCCTTCAGAGCGGCAAGGGTGCCGATATCGGCGCCGCCTTTGGTGGCGGCTCTAGCCAGACCGTTTTCGGTGGCCGCGGTGCGGCGACCTTCATGAGCAAGCTGACAACGGCGACGGCAATTCTATTTATGGTTTCGTCGCTCATTTTGGCCATCTATGCAGGGCACAGGGGTAGTTCGTCGGTTATCACAGAGGAACGGGCGAAACAAGCCGTCCCGGCTCCTGCGCCCCCAGCCAACGCCCCGGTGACACCAGCGCCACCCGCCGAAAAGGCGCCGCCTCAAGGGCAGATGCCTCATACCAAGTAACATAGAGTTCATTGTTCAGGGTTCAGAGTTCATAGCCTAAAGCTGTGAGAGCGAAACATAAGAATCCGCACTCTGTAAGCTCTTCAATGAACTACGAACTATGAACGATGAACGGTTTTGGTGGCGATTCTGGAGCCGCCTTCGGCGTGGCCTCGCCCATGCATTCGCCCTACACAGGGAGGGCGACCAGTTGAAGGCGGGCGATCTCGCGCTCCTGGATCGCTTTGCCCGCCTTCTCGCCGATCGCGGCCTCGCGACACCCGCCATCTTCTTAGTCGAGTCCCTGGCCCCACTTGGCTTCCTTGGAAGCCAGCTCGTCCATGCCCTCACACCGATTATGGGTATGGTGGCCCCGCCCGATGACATCGAACGGCTCGCCGGTTTGCTGGAACGCCGGGAGACCCCGGAGCTCTTTACCGACAGACTTCGCTGGTTCGAGGGGGCCCTTCGATCCTTCGGCAGGGCTCAGGACAGGCCTGGCTCAGGGCAGGCTCACCAAGGAGACGAGGAGGTGGGAGTTCGCCCATGAGTGGCCCGAGCGGCGAGATGACGGCGATCCTGGCCACCGACTGCGGCAGTACAACCACCAAGGCGATCCTGATCCAGAAGGTCGGCGGCGAGTACCGCCAGACCTTTCGAGGCGAGGCCCCGACCACCGTCGAGGCCCCATTCGACGATGTGACGCGCGGCGTTCTGAACGCCATCCAGGAGGTCGAGGAGCTGTCGGGGCGGAGGATCCTGGAGGGGGAGAAAATCCTGACCCCCGCCGAAGGAGGTCGCGGGGTTGATATCTACGTGTCCACGAGCAGTGCTGGCGGCGGCCTCCAAATGATGGTGGCGGGCGTTGTGATGGCCATGACGGCCGAGAGTGCTCAGCGGTGCGCCCTTGGGGCCGGCGCCATCGTGATGGATGTCCTTGCCAGTAATGATGGCCGACCCGCGCATGAAAAGATCGAGCGGATCCGGCAACTGCGGCCCGATATGATCCTGCTGTCGGGCGGGACCGATAGTGGAACAATCTCGCACGTCGTAGAACTGGCGGAGTACATTCGGGCGGCTGATCCGAAGCCCCGTCTTGGCGGAAGCTTCAAGCTGCCGGTCATCTTTGCTGGCAACAAAGATGCCCGTAACCGAATCCAGGACATCCTGGGGGACCGAACCGCGCTCGTCATGACCGATAACATCCGCCCCGTCCTGGAGCGGGAGAACCTCGCCCCGGCTCGCCACAAGATCCATGAGCTGTTCCTCGAGCATGTCATGGCTCAGGCGCCGGGGTATGGGGTGCTGATTGGCTGGACCGGAGCGCCGATCATGCCGACGCCCGCCGCTGTGGGTCTCATCATGGAACAAGCGGCGAGGCAGCAGGGGTTGAACCTGCTTGGCGTAGACATCGGGGGCGCCACAACCGATGTCTTCTCGGTCGTGGATGGGCAGTTCACACGGACGGTCAGCGCCAACCTTGGGATGAGCTACAGTATCAGCAATGTCCTGACCGAGGCCGGCCTCGAGAAGATCCAGCGGTGGCTTGCGCTGTTGCTGCCGGAACAGGACATGCGAGACCGGATCAAGAATAAGATGATTCGTCCCACCACGATCCCCCAAACGCAGCAGGATCTGGCCCTGGAGCAGGCGGTAGCCCGCGAGGCGCTTCGGCTTGCTCTGGAGCAGCATAAGGCGCTCGCGGTTGGCCTGAAAGGCGTCCAGCAGGAACGGACCATCGCGGATGCCTTCGAACAGGGGGAAGGCGGCAAGAGTCTGATCGACCTGTACCGGATCGACCTGATCATTGGTAGCGGCGGGATCCTCTCCCACGCGCCGCGCCGGGTCCAGGCAATGATGATGATGATCGACGCCTACCAGCCACTGGGACTTACGCGGCTGGCGGTGGACAGTATCTTCATGATGCCGCAGTTGGGAGTGCTGTCACAGGTCAATGAGCGGGCCGCCACCGAGGTCTTCCTGAAAGATTGTCTGATCCCGCTCGGAAGCTGCCTTGCTGCAGAGGGGCAGGCGAAGCCTGGTGAGCCATGCTTCGCGTATACCATTCGGTTCGGGGACGGTCGAGAAGAGAAAGGGAGCCTCTGCTTCGGGGAGCTCCTTCGCATGGAGCTTGTAGCAGGGGCAGTGGCCGACCTTCAAGCCGAGCCGTCGAGAAGCTTTGACCTGGGCGCCGGCAAGGGAAGAGCGGTGTCGCTGAAGGTGGAAGGCGGCGTCGTCGGCCTGATCCTGGATGCCAGGGGGCGACCGCTGAGCCTGCATAAGGATCCCTCGGAGCGGCCGGCGCAACTGCACGCCTGGGCGAAGGCCGTCGATCTTTACCCAGAATGAAGTTTCGAGTTTCGTGTTTTGAGTTCCGAGTTTAGAACCCGAAACCCGGAACCCGGAACCCGAAACATTGGGGTAAGCATGGCTCACTCGTATACGCCAGGATTGCGTGTCACGCCGAGAACTGTGGTTCGGAAGCGGCGGATCCTGCCGATCCCCGGTCAGGTGCTTGTAAGAGAGGGACAGGCCGTCACCGCAGGCACGGTCATCGCCCAGACCGATCTGCCGGGCAAAGTACACACGGTCAACGTCGTTAACCTCCTGGGGATCGTGCCGGAGGAGATCCGGCGGTACATGTTGAAACGGGAGGGCGATATGGTTCAGGCAGCCGAGCCGATTGCTGAAAACCGGCCATTCATCAAATGGCTGAAGACGCGGGTTCCCGCTCCTATCACCGGGACGGTAGAGAGTGTCTCCGAGGTAACCGGGCAGGTCTTCCTGAGGGAGCCGCCCAAGCCCTTGGCGCTTTCGGCCTATCTGGACGGCCACGTGGTCGAGACCTTTCCTGGCCAGGGGGCCTCGGTGGAGACGGTGTGCAGCCTCGTCCAAGGTATTTTCGGGGTCGGCGGCGAGGCGGTCGGAACGATCGCGGTGGCGGTAGCCGGCCCTGAGGAGGTTCTCACGCCGGAGCGAATTGTCGAGTCCCATCGGGGAACGATCCTGATTGGCGGCTCGCTCATCGGCCGCGATGGCTTTGCCAGGGCAAAACACGTTGGCGTCTGCGCCATTGTCGTCGGTGGAATACACGACCTCGACTTGAAAGAGCTTCTCGGACGAGACCTCGGTGTCGCTATCACTGGGACTGAACAGGTCGGCTTCACCCTGATCATTACCGAAGGGTTTGGCCGAATCGCCATGGCAAGGAAGACCTTCGATCTCTTGGCATCCAAGGCCGGCAGGCGCGCATCCTGTTCAGGGGCGACGCAGATCCGGGCCGGCGTCATCAGGCCAGAGGTGATCATCCCGCTGGGAGAGCGGTCAGCGGTCAGCGGTCAGCGGTCGGAAAAGGAAGTGTCCAAAGCAGGGGGTGGGTTGAAGGTCGGCGATCAGATCCGGATCATTCGGGAGCCGCACTTTGGTCGGATCTGCAGAGTGTCCGATCTTCCCGCCGACCTTCGGCTTCTTCCAACGGGGAGCAAGGCCCGCGTTCTCGAAGCGGAGCTTGACGATGGAGAGCGGATCATTGTCCCTCGAGCAAACGTCGAACTTCTGGAGGCGTAATGAAGTTCAGTTTCGAGTCTCGAGTTTCGAGTCTCGAGTTCCAAGTCCCAAATTCCAGATATAACACCCGAAACCCGAAACCCGAAACCCGAAACCCGGTCTCGGGCCGCGCTCTTGCCGCAATCCTTGTTCTTTTTCTCTCTACCCTCTACCCTCTACCCTCTACCCTGGCTTTCTCCCTCTCCCCACCAGAACAGTTCGAGGCCTTCGACATGCCCGGAGATGGGGGAGGCAGCATTGGACTGTCGTGGCGAGCAGCTCCCTTCGACGGGCCCGCATTCCGCTATCAGGTCTACTTGGCCGATCAAGAGCAAGGGCCGTTTACGCAGTTCATCGAGTTCCCCGCAAACACGCACTACAAGAGCGATGTCGATCGGCCCTGGTGGAGCTGGGACCGGACCAGAAGCCTCCACTTCTATCAGGTCACATCCACCCGGGATCTGCGCCTGGTGAATGGGCGACCGTACTTCTTCAAGGTGGCCATCACCGATGGGACGCAGACTGTTGACGGGCCAATCCGATCGGCGGTCCCGGAACCGAATCTCTTCAACTGGGCAAAGGCGAACAACCTCTTGTTGATGGTCCTTTTCTCCGCCCTTGTCTTGATCGCGATTGCCCACGCAAAGCGACGGCCCAATATCTTCCTGCGTCGCATCCCGGGTCTCGATGCAGTGGAGGAGGCGATCGGCCGGGCCACTGAGATGGGGCGACCGATCCTCTACCTCACCGGTTCGGATGACATGTCGAGCCTCTCGACCATCGCGGCGACGGTGATCCTGGGGCAGGTCGCCAAGCGGACCGCCGCCTACGACACGCAACTCAAGGTCCCGCACCGCGACCCGATCGTCATGGCCGTCTGTCAGGAGATCGTGAAGGAGTCGTACCTCGAGGCCGGGCGGCCAGATGCCTATCGGGAGGATTCGAACTTCTTCATCACCTCGGACCAGTTCAGCTACACCGCCGCCGTTGATGGGATCATGCTGCGAGATCGGCCAGCGGCGAACTTCTTTATGGGCTTTTACTATGCCGAGGCGCTACTTTTGGCGGAGACCGGCGCCGGGACCGGCGCGATCCAGATTGCCGGGACCGATGCTGACCTGCAACTGCCCTTCTTCATCACGACGTGCGACTACACCTTGATCGGCGAGGAGCTGTATGCGGCAAGCGCATACCTCTCGCGCGAGCCGGTACTGGTTGGGACCTTGCGGGGGCAGGACCTGGGAAAGGCGTTTCTCTTGGTCTCCATAGTGGTGGGGACCGTCCTAGCGACGATCGGCGCGCTCGCTGGGACGCAGGCATTTGTGCCGCTGCTGCAGATCTTCCGAGATTTCAAATAGCATGCAAGGACAGGGTTTAGGGTGGAGGGTAAAGGGTTTAGGGTTTATACAGGAATCCCGCCTTTACCCTAGACCCTATCCCCTATACCCTGCCATTGAGGTGGATGGATGACATTATTCCTGCGGCGGACGTTGCCGTTGCTCTTAACCTTTTTCTTCGGGGTGGCGGCCGCCATCCAGTATTACGTCCCTCACCCGGTCTCCGAAGCGGCGCTCACCGAGATATCGGTCTGGCTTAGGATTACCCTTGGATTCGCCATGGTCCTGGGAGTCGCCAGCCTCTGCCACGTCCACTATTCGAAGATCCGGGCGAGGGTCGCAGGCTGGGGCTATAGCGTCGTGGTCTATGTCTCGATGCTGGCCACGGTGGCAGTCGGCTTGTGGGCAGGGGGGCAGGAGGAGGGGACAGGATTTGGCTGGATCTACACCTACACCCTGCTGGCGCTGCAGGGGACGATGTTTTCCATGCTTGGGTTCTTCGTGGCCTCCGCCGCGTTCCGGGCCTTCCGGGCCAGGAGCAAGGATGCCGCAGTGCTGCTCGTGGCAGCGATCATCATGATGTTCGGCCGGGTGCCCTTGGGCGAATATCTGATTCCCGCTGCCGGCCCGCTGTCCGGTTGGCTCCTGAATGTCCTGAACACTGCCGCCCGGCGAGGGATCATTATCGGAATCAGCCTCGGTGGGATCGCCACCTCGATCAAGATCATCTTCGGGATCGAACGGTCGTACTTGGGAGGCCGGGAGTGATAGGCAACGTAGGGGCGCTGCTTGCTGCGCCCTCTTTGGGGATCGAGCGATCATACCTGGAGGGCCGGGAGTGAGGAAGCTGGCCAGCAGGATCCTCCGCCTGGACCGTCGGGCGATCTTCATCCTGATCGCGCTTGCCACCCTTCTGCCACTCCTCCACCCGATCGGCTTTCCGATCCGGATCTCGCCCGAGGTGAAACAAGTCCACGACTACATCGAGTCGCTCCCTGCCGGATCGGTGTTTCTCTTGTCACTTGACTTCGACCCGGCCTCGAAGCCGGAACTGTACCCGATGGCAGTCGCATTGCTCAATCACGCCTTCAAACGAGACCTGCGGGTGATCGGCATGACCCTCTGGGTCACAGGGACCGGAATGGCTGAGAAGGTGGTGAGCGGGGTCGCGAGTCAGTATGGGAAGCGACGAGGAGTGGACTACACCTTCCTGGGTTACTCGCCCGGCGGGTCGAATGTGATCATCAACATGTGCCAGGACCTGACGGCCGCCTTCCCCACCGACCACTATGGCGAGCCGACCGCGGACCTCCCTGTCCTCCGCGGGGTCCGGTCACTGAGGCAGGTCAACTATGTCGTGAGCCTGGCCGCGGGCACCCCAGGCGTCGAAAGCTGGTACATCTACGGCAAGGAGAAGTACGGCTTCGAGCTAGGCGGAGGGGTGACGGCCGTGATCGCGCCCGGCCTCTATCCCTTCCTCGATACCGGACAGATCAACGGTCTGATCGGCGGGTTGCGTGGGGCGGCCGAGTACGAGACCATGAT
>JACQEV010000104.1 GCA_016200385.1 Candidatus Methylomirabilota bacterium | reverse complement strand
CAGTTGCATCCGGGGTCCTTCTCATCATCCTGTAATACTACGTGTAATACTAGGATAGTACACTAGGACACTCGTGTCAAACCCAAAAAAGGCCCTCAGGGTTTCTTGCGGCCCGGGGATGCGGCCCAGGCAGGGCCCCCGGACGGGGAGTCCGTACCCGGCCGTGCGTCGAGGGCTGAGGTGAGCGTGATTCGCAACTTGATCTGGTAGAAGAAACACTTCGGCCTGAAGGCGGATCGGGAAGTGACTGACAGACTACGGTCAGTTGATATCGGAAGGAGTGCGGCGGGAGATAACGCTCTGGAGTTTAATGGTGGAGCTGACGGGATTCGAACCCGTGGCCTCGTGACTGCCAGTCACGCGCGCTCCCAACTGCGCCACAGCCCCACGTTTTTCGGCAAATTAGCGGGAACCATTTAAGCGAGCGAAGAGGATGTTGTCAAGCGAATTCCCCCTCGTTAGTCTCGCCTCGGCCGATCCAACTCCTGCATGGAATCCTCGTTTCCGGCAAGAATGGTGATTTCCAAGCAGGCTCAAAATGATAAATCGTTAGGGCTATTGTAGACGAGTTAGGACCTTGATGCAACGGTTTCCTTGCGGCAGGCAGTCATCGCCGTTGACGGAATCGGACAGTTCGGTTAAGCTGTCTATTAAGGGGCCCACAGAAGGCCGGGACATGTGTGAGGCGGGCTAATGGCACAGATCGGAGAACTGTCTAAGGTGACAATCAAGGAAACTCTCCGTCGCTGCGTTATCTGCGGGAAGGCGATGAAACTCTCTGAAACGTATCTCCTGGCGGAGGGACCTTCGTCGGATACCGTTCGGAGCGTATGTCGCGCCTGTTATATCCACACGAGCCGGGGAATTCGTCAGGCAGTCAGGGAAGAAAGCGAAGAGGGGTTCGTTCAGTAGATTGCCGTTGTTTCTGTACGGCTTCTACCATCGAGGAGGATAATCCAGATGTCAAAAGAAGTGACTGTCTATAGCGGCACCGGGTGAGGGTCTTGCTACCAGGTGAAAGCGTGGCTTTCCCAAAGGCAGGTTCCTTTTACCGAAAAAAACGTCCGCGAGGATCCGGTGGCGCTCGACGAGTTGAAGAAGATGGGATTCAACAGCATCCCTGTCACTGTGATCGGCGGTGAGCGGATCGTTGGCTTCGATCAGGAGCGCCTGGCCAAGGCCTTGGCATCTTGAGGGGGCCTCGTCGCAGTCATAAGATGACCTCCGAGATTCAGTAGGGGCCTCCCGACTCGACGCGATGCGATCCCTCGCGGCTCCCAGCCCCAGTATTGGCCTTCACCGCTGTCCCGGTCGATCCGGTTTTCACCGAAACGTTCCCCGCTCTAGTCTGTTCGCACTCGCCATTGGGGCGCGCCCTCTGTACAGATTCATCGCTTTCCCGCGGTAACTACGTCTCGCAATGCCAAGCCCGCCGCCGAAGCGACTTCAGCGGAAATCTCTCAAGATCGACGGCTTAGCCGTTGGCTTGGTCCACATGGGCAGGCGATGGCCGCTTCGGCGTGAGCGGCTTGTCCTGATTCACGGCAGCGGCTGCAGCGCTGACTCCTGGTGGTATCAGGTGGATGGCCTCTCGCGTGAGTTCGAGGTGGTGGCGCCGGATCTTCCAGGCCACGGCGCCTCAGAGCAGGTGCGCGATCCCTCTGTCGAACGGTACGCCGCTACGGTCAGAGGCGTGCTGCAGAGAATCGGCAAGCGGAAGGTCTTCCTGGTGGGACATTCATTGGGGGGAGCTGTTGCGCTCGATGTTGCGCTGAAACACCCTGAGCTCCTGAAGGGGCTGGTCCTTCTCGCGACCGCGGCCCACCTCGACACGCTAGCCCTGACGCCAGATGTGCTGCTGTGGGCTATTGCCACCCTTCCTCACAAATTCAAAGGGATGTTCTTCTCGGAACTGGTTTCGAATGAGGCGCTGGCCATTGCGCGGGATGATGTTCGACGTTGCAGCCTGGAGACCGTGTTGGGCGATTTCACCGCTAGCCGGAACTTCGACTTCAGGGGTCGGCTCGGACAGATCAATCTCCCGACCCTGATTCTTTGTGGCGGTGCCGACCTGATTACGCCCGTTCGCTACTCCGAGCGACTGCACAAAGAGATACCGGGATCCGCATTCTTACTGATCGAGAAAGCTGGCCACATGCTTCCTCTCGAATCGCCGGGGCAGGTCAACATCGCTGTCCGCAAGTTCATCCGTGGGGTGTAGATGCAGAGGAAGTCAGTGACAGGAAGGATCGCCGTCTCATGTGGCGGTCGGGGTGTCGTGTTGCTTATGGGGCCTTTACCTGGGCCATCAACACGACGCCGGCAGTTGCGGCAACCAACAGCCCAGCCATCACGAACTGATTCCCGAGGGCTCCGAGAATCCCTGCGGCGGCGCCGCCTGCAAAGCTGCCGAGGAATTGCAGAGAATTGTAGGTCCCCAGTGCTGTCCCATACACGGTCTTTGGGGACGCTTTGGTTATGAGGCTGGGGAGGATCGGCTCAAGGCTGGAGAAGCCAGAGAAGAAGAGCATGCCTGCGATGGTGAGGGCGAGGAGTGGATGGGCTTGGAGCCCAACGTCAGCGCCCCGAAAGAGGAGCCACGCGCTGATCGAAAGGAGAACAAAGGCCGTCACCCCAGTCGATTTCGCCCAGCCCAGGTCGGCTGCTCCTGAGGCCGCAAACATCACCACCGCGGCCGCAAGGAGCATCGGGCCCAGGAGAAGATAGTAGCTTCGCAGCGGGAGATACTGTCGAGCCAGCAAGGGAAAGTGGAAGAAGAAGCTGCTCATGAAGTAGGACATGAGAAACCCGCAGACGTCCAATCTCACAACGTCGCCGATCTTGAGGACCGAAGCGACTGATGGCCGGTGGACGCAGGTTTCGGCCTGTAACCTCTCCCTCTCAGGCTCCCTTACGGCAAGCGCCAGGTAGATGGAGGCGACCACGCTCAGAAGACCGGAGAGCCAAAAGAGCGAGGCGTAGCCGCTGATGCTGGCGATCGCCGGTCCCGCCAGGATTCCGCCGACGAAGGAGAGGCCAATGGGGATCCCAAGAAAAGCCATCGCGGTGGCGCGGTTTCTCTCATCAACCGAATCGGCCACCAGGGCGAAGGCCACGGAGCTGATGGCTCCAGCTCCCTGGATCAGACGAGCGGCGATGAGGGCGAAGATGTTAGGGGGGATGGCGGCCAGTATTGAGCCGAAGCTGTGAAGGGTGAGGCCGATGAGCAGGAGCGGTTTCCGCCCGAATCGGTCGGATAGCCGGCCGAACGGGATCTGGAGCAGGGCATTGGTCAGCCCGTAACTGCCGAAGGCAAGGCCGATCAGCGGTTTTGAGCTGGTGAACTGCTCCCCGTACAGTGTGAAAATGGGAAGCACGAGGAAAATCCCGAGCATGCGTATCGCGATGGCAGTGCTCAGCGTAGCGATTGTTCGCTTTTGATCGGACGAGAATTTCGCGGCCATTGTCTGGAAACCTTCCTTTTGAAGGAGAAGAACCGCCTGTTAATAGCAGGTCTTGAGAGGGGTGTCAACGGATTTCGGGCGGATTTCGGGCATTCGGTCCCCCTGTGTAGGCAAATCTACTTGCCGGGTCGAAGGCAGTCGAGTATATATAAGGTTGAGTAGACGTGATACGGCGGGAGAGACGAAGCCAGTGACAGTCTGGAGTTCCACTATCAGGGGTGTCCTGTTCGATATGGATGGTGTGGTGGTCGCGCAGTGCCTCGACTTCGTGGCCATCAAGCAGGAGATCTTTGGCTCCACGGAGGGGTTCATCCTGGAAAGGATCCGGGGGCTCTCCGGCAAAGAACGGTCAAGGGCGGAAGCGATCCTCGAGCGGCACGAGACCGAGGCCGCCAACCGCTGCCAGCCTCTGGACGGGGTTCTGCCGCTTCTGCGCAGGCTCGATCATCATGGACTGCGTCTCGGGCTTGTCACGCGTAATAGCCGCAAAAGTGTTAACCTGATCCAGGCGCGACTGGGGCTTCCCTTCTTGACGATCGTAACCAGGGAGGATGCCCCGCCAAAGCCTGCGCCTGACCCAATCCTGCTAGCCTGCCACCGGCTCGGCCTTAGGACGGACGAGGCGCTGTTCGTTGGTGACTTCGAATTTGACATGCTGGCGGGCCGCCGCGCGGGTGTCCGAACCGTCCTGTTGAGTAATCCCGTCCAACCAACCTCGCCCAATGCCGACCACCTGATCGCTTCACTGGCCGAGATCCCGCCCCTGCTAGGCTTGCCTGGTCTGGACAAGAAAGCGTGATCGTCGATCGCGTCTCACGTCGTACGGTGGCCAAAGCGCACTGGCCTCAGATCCCGGCCTGGCCTTTGGATTGCATGGCCAGCCCGCCTGCCGCATGATCATGTGTGGTTGTGGTGGGCGAGTTCCGCCCGGGAGAGCGGCGTTGAGCCTTGCTGACCTGTTCGGGGTTGAGGTGGTCTGTCAATCGTTTCCCGTTGCTCCCGACCTGCTTTTTTGCTAGGGTTGTCCCACACGGGCGCGCTCCTCGGCTGGATTTACCTGGACCAAGGTCCGCCGGACAATCTGAGTTGGCCCGCCGTGACAATAAGTCCGCAGCACACGATGTACCTTGCTGCGGTCAGACATGCCGCCAGGGAATGCCCGGAATCCGGGAGTCTCACCTGCCCAGATTGCCCCTGCCTCCGCTCCTTCGTAGGCGCCGATCCGCTCCTCAAGTACAGCGTCATAGATCATTGTCCGCAGCCCGCCCTCTCTGAGCTGTCAGTCTCCGCTCACGCGAGCGTTCCGCTCGTCGCCAAGGATCGGCCTGTCGGGTTGCTGAACATCGCCAAGGCGGGGTCGCCGTCTTTCTCGACCATTGAGTTGCTGCTGCTCCAGACCATCGGGCGCCAATTGAGCATCGCATTGGAAAACGCCCGTCTGATCGGTGAGACGCAGGCCAGGCTGAAAGAGCAGCAGACGCTACTCGAAGTCAGCTACTCTGTCAATTCCACCCTTGATCTACGCGAGGCCATCCGGCGCATCGCGCGAGCCGTTGCCCGTGCCCTCTCGGCCGATACCGTCGGGGCCTACGTCCAAGACCCCTCGACCGGCGATCTGCAGCCCTTCGCTGGCTACCATGTGCCGAGGGAGCGTCTGAGCGTCTTCATGGGAACCCAGCTTCCCCTGAAAGGAAACCATTTTCTCGAAGAGGCGTGGGAGAAGAAGTCCGCGGTCTATACAGATGATACGTCCAGTGATCCCAGGTGCGCTCACGAGATTTTTCAACTGCTGCGCCATCGATCCATTCTCTTCGTTCCCATGCTGGTCAAAGACCAGCCGGTCGGAGGATTGCTTGCTGTCTGGTGGGACGTGCAGCATCAATTTGACGAAGAGAAGGTGAGGCTGGTTGATGCGATCGCCCGCCAGACCGCGATCGCCATCGAAAACGCAAAGCTATTCCAAGAGGTCCAAACCCATGCCGAGGCCGTCAAGGCCTCAGAGGAGAAATACCGGCTGCTGGCCGAGCAGGTTCGCGACGTCATCTATGCGTTGGATCGCGAAGGCCGGTTTACGTATCTGAACCCCAAGATAGAGGAGATGCTCGGCTATAAACCCGAGGAATTGCTGGGTCGCTACTCGACCGATGTCCTGACCTCCCGAAGCCAGCGCCAGGCTCAGGAGATCTTCATTAAGACGGCAAGGGGAAAGGACCCATTCAGCTTCTATGAGCTGGATATG